>NZ_BAAADJ010000001.1 GCF_039522365.1 Bacillus carboniphilus
TGACAGATACTAATCGATCGAGGACTTAACCAATTACATGGTGATTCGGTCCTTACACCTCATTAGTCAGTTATCTAGTTTTGAGAGAACGAGGTTCTCTAAATTAAATAAGTCTGGTAACTATGGCGAGAAGGTCACACCCGTTCCCATCCCGAACACGGAAGTTAAGCTTCTCAGCGCCGATGGTAGTTGGGGGCTGTCCCCCTGTGAGAGTAGGACGTTTCCAGGCTTTCAACATTTTAATAGAAATTAGGAAGACTTTATAAAAAGTTATGGTTTAATATTATTCCTAGGAATAGTTATTTATCATTCCGCAGTAGCTCAGTGGTAGAGCATTCGGCTGTTAACCGAACGGTCGTAGGTTCGAATCCTACCTGCGGAGCCATGCTTCCATAGCTCAGCAGGTAGAGCACTTCCATGGTAAGGAAGAGGTCACCGGTTCGAGCCCGGTTGGAAGCTTTCTAATAAAACATTGATATGACACGGTTTTCCCTCGGTTGGGAAAACCGTTTTTTCTTTTATTCAAACACTATTGCAAACCAATTGCTAACCTTCGTGTATCGAAATAAAGTTATTGCTCTTTTCTATAAGATTCCTACTAAATATTTGGATTGCTTCTTTTTGAATTGAAGGCAATAAGTGACCGTAGGTGTTGAGAGTAGTTTGAATACTAGCATGTCCTAATCTTTCCGAGACCACCTTAGCAGGTATACCTTGCAGCAACATAAGTGTAGCGTGTGTGTGTCGTAAATCATGGAAACGAATATTAGGAATGTCTACTTTGTCTCTAAGCTTGTACCATAGACGATTTAAATTTCTAGGAGAGATAGGTTTACCCAGGGAAGTACAGACAACAAGGTCTTGATCATCATAGGCAGTACCCGCCTTTAATTTATCTTTAGCAACTTGCTTTTTTCGATTTTTAAGTTCTGCTATTGTGCCATCATCTAAATCTATAGGCCGACTATAACTATTTTGGGTTTTTCCATCCGATTTCCCTTTGGTCGTAATGGTGGTTACAACTCTTAGAATTTTGTTTTCAAAATCAATATCTTTCCACCGAATCCCTAACACTTCACTTCTTCTCATTCCAGTCATGGCAGGAAGATGAAAGGCAATGTATAAAGTTTCAGCTTTTATTGCATTTAAAAAATTCATAAGCTGAACTTCATCCCAAACCTTTATCTCGGAACGGCCAATTCTTGGTGTTTTTATACCAGCTGATATATTCTTAGCAATCAAACCATCCTCTAAAGCATCACTCAATGATGAACGTATTACAGTGTGAATTTTTTTAATGGATGCAGGGGCCAATTCTTTTTCTTCTTCTAAGTAACTGTAAAACTCTTTTATATGCAATCGATTCATTTTTCCCAATTTTAGATGGCCGAGTCCTGGGATAATGTGAACCCGTAAAAGGCGTTGATAGGTATCGAGCGTTGTAGGTTTAATTTGGCTTTTCTTGTTCTTAATCCATTTTTCTAGATAAGACATATATGTCTCATTAGCAGGTTCAACAAAGGTACCTTGATTGATATCATTTAGAATAATTGGTAAGTCTCTCTCAGCATCTTTTTTCTTGTCATAACCAGAAAACCACTTTTGTTTCCGTTTCCCATTATTGTCTCGTCCCATATCTACCACAATTGCATATTTGTTTCCACGTTTACGGATGTGTCCTTTCACGTTTCATTCTCCTTTCCAAATCTTCTGGCATATCTACATAATCATCCACTTCTCCCACGACTTCACCATTTACTAATCGAATGCTGTTGAAAACCGGAATCTTTTTTGTGAACTTAGATTTTTCTAGTTCATCTAAAAGCCTGACCATTTTATCCTTGATCAATTAAACTACCTCCTTTAAAAAAATTTCTTGAATTGGGAAGCAACTGAAATACTTCTGAGATATCTTGGGTAGGTATAACAAATTGGGTTACAAGATATGGATCTACTCCAAAATCGTTAATTCTCTTTTTTATATTGGGTAAATAGAGTCCTAGCTTATCGGGATGAGCATCACTAACTATCAAATCTGATAGAAAAATAGATGTACTGATAATAGATTCGTCATAGAATTCGCGTTCATAATAAACTGTTGGTTCAATAACTTCAAAGTAGAAAACTGTTTTCTCCCAGTTAATTTCCCCAGTTTCGAATGTTAGGACATAACAATACGGAACTAAAGTTTCGTTTACATATTCTTGATAAATAGCTTGATTTGGCATTAAATTGCAGCCTCCTTCTTTTTCTCTAGTTGTTTATATAATTTATTTAATATTGCTTTTGTCTCTTCAGAATAATTGTCTGAGTTAACTTTTGGATATTTAGCCTCCATATAGGCGCGGTGTTCTGCATCTGATTTTGCCTGTAGCATTTTTCTTTTAAACTGCTTTAACCTTTCTTCTGCGAACTTTTCAGTAACATTAAAGGTTTTGGAGATAAGAGGGACACCATCTTTAACATTTGAAAGGCTATTTAACTTAAACTCCAGTAACATAAAAGTCGGGACACAAAAATGATACATGAATGTATTTGCCTGGCATTCTTGGAGAATAAGAAATGAATTTGGTAATATTAACTGATTCCCTTCATGTCTAAGTGCATGACAAAGTTCATGACCAAACTCTTGCCATTGTTCTTGAAGACTTTGCCTATTGTCAATGATAATTTCATTTTTATAAAATCTACTGGTGACATTCCTATAAGTAAGCCTAATTCCAATGTTTTCTGAAATGTTTTTTATGTTTAGTTGGTTAGGGTTTTTAATATCAAGTTTGTCATATAGGTCCTTGATCCAATCTTCAAGAAATATTGTTTGATATTTCATAAAGAAACCTCCTATAAAATACGGGAATGGGAATATATGTTCGGTTTTATGTTTAAAAGAAAAGGCCACTGATGGCCAGATTGATTATTTTTCATCTCTTTCTTTAATAAACTCCCAGAATCTGATTAACTCCTCAATTTTTTCTTCAGGTGCATCCATCAAATCTTTAAAAAATATTTGCGTCTTAGGATCTAAAAACTCTTTCCACATTTCTTCGGGGGAAGAGGAATGTTCATTTCCTGTTAACAAATAATCAATGGATACATCAAACTTACTAGAGAGTTTTTTTAAAGTATCAAAGTCAGGTTGACTTTCTTCCTTCTCGTATTTCGCGTAGCCTTGTCTAGAAATACCTAAGTAGTCTGCCATATCTTGTTGAGTAAGCTTGTGGCTTAATCTTAATTTTTTTAACCTATCAGCAAACATATGTTATTGCCTCATTCCCCATTATATTCTATCAATATTATAACGCAACAATTAGTTGCTTTAAATAAACGTAACTAAAAGTTACATTTTTTTGTTGACAGTAACTAAAAGTTGCGTATAATAAAACTTATAAAGCAACCTTAAGTTGCAACAATAGAACAGGAGGTGTAGATTTGACTGCAGCAGAACTACAAAAGTTTCTAATCAAAAAAAGAGAGCAAATGAATCTAACACATCAAAACGTTGCTGACCTTTCAAAAGCAGGAATATCACGCCAATATTACGGTATGATTGAAAGCGGAGAAAGGAAACCATCAGTTAAAGTCGCAAAGAAAATCGCTCAGGTCCTTAACGTTGAATGGACAATTTTTTTTGACACTGAAAGCAACCAAAAGTTGCAAAGTAAAACAACAGCGTAAAAAGGAGGTTACTCATATGTCAATCGAAGAAACAATCCGTAAAATCATTCAAGAAGAGAACGAAAAACACTATGAAAGAATTGAGCAGCTTTTAGATCAACATGGTGTTCAAGGAGCTCCTCCTTTATTAACTGTTGAAGAGGCAGCTCAGATTTTGAAAATGGGGAAAACAAGTGTTTACGAATTAACGAATCGTCATGATTTTCCAGCAATCCGTGATGGAAGAAAAGTAAGAATTTCTTACTCTGGATTGATGAATTGGATTAACACTCAGAGCACTTCCAAGCAAGCTATCTAATTATTACTTTACTAATAACAAAGTACCAAATCTACTAGTGAATCGGTACAAATATAGGAGGTTTACCTGTGGCAATCGGTGAGGAGATAGGAAACGCTCGGAAAAGGCAAGGACTCACCCAAGAAGAACTATCCATGAAATTGCCTATCTCAAGGGAAAGTATATCTAAATATGAAAAAGGAGGTAGGTCTGTACCAAAGGACATGAGAAAACACATAGCTGAAGGAATAGACGATACAGAACTTTATTTTGCAACCTGGAATGAAGCAGCTGGAGTTGTATCAATCCCATTTTTTAACGGCGAACATATAGACCAGCACCCAGCAAGCATGAAGCACCTTGTTCAGTTTGAAACCAATGAAGCACTAGAACAACTAGAACGTTTGAGCTGGGTGAAACCAATACATACACGAACAGACAGAGAAAAAGAAGAAGTTAAGCAAGCGATTGTCGAGGTACTCGATGCAGCTGCTTCCATGATCAACCTAGTAGCAGTTTTATGTAGGGAACACAAGTTTTCAATGAAACAGATATTTAAAGCTTGGAGATCATCATTAAAAGTGAGGAGGTATTCGAAGTGAGATTATTTACAAGCCCAGCACTAACAGTATCAGAAGTAAAACAATGGTGCCAGATGGTAAGGGATAACAAAGGGAAAGTTGCGTTGGTTGAGCTACAACTTAAATCTGCTTTAAACCAATTAACTCAAAATAAAAAAGCAGCAAGCTCTGGCAAGCTCACTGCTTAAATGTGCCTTAGCACAAATATTTGTTGATATAAAAATAACATTAAAATCGGTTGATTTCAATAGATGGATTTTTTTATCAAAAGGAGGATATAAAAATGGCAACAATACCAGTTCATTTAGCAAATGATCGTTACTGGAAGCCGGTTATTCATTTATTTCAAAATAATTCTAAACTGCAAAGATACTTTAATACCAAGTATTTCAATTTAGAATCAGGAACTATTTCATCAGTGGCATTAAAAAGAAAAGCTGCCCCATGGTCGTCATCAGAGAAGTTTCTACTTAATTTAGCGCTTCACCTATACAACGAGCGAAATAAAGTAAATCTGAGCGATATGGATTATTTGGATGATTCCAACAAGAAAATAGCGCTGGAAGCTATTTCAATGAGATTTGGGTAAGCCTCGGGCTTGCCATTATGGCTAGGAGCTCCCCATCTAACCCCCTTGATGGGTACCTCCTCTGACTCCTAGTCATAATGGTGCGCACCGATTCCAATTATTAAATCATATGCAAAGGATGGACAAGCTATGCTTTTTTCCGTTGATTTTGACATTAAAATAAACCAAAGCTTCTCAACGGTTCATACAGAGATTATTCCAGCTATTAGTATTTCTGAATGCCAGGATAAAGCTGAGCAAATCAGAGAGCAACTTCCTCTCAATCAAAATAACCATATTCATATATTCATTGAGGAAGTCGTGTGATTGTCCATAAAGTTATGCTTCCTGATTTGTATAGATTAGCGAAAGGCGTTAGAAAAAAGAGATTAGCTTGGGCTTATCTTCAGAGGTATTATCCTCACTACGATCCCATTCCAAAGCAATCTGAATTAGAGAAGGAAAATTGTCTTTTATGTACATACAACTATGAAAGGGCGCGAAAACAAATGGAAGAATGGGAATGGCGCCAGAACAAAAGAAAAACAAGTAAAGGTGGGAAGTAAATGAATTCTGGAAGTGCTGCAGTCGATAAAGTTGGACAAATGAATATTCAAGGGAATATCATCCCGCCTTTTTGGTACAGAAACATTAGGTTTAAAACAGGAAGACCCCATTTTATTGCTATTACTCTTCTGTCAGAAGTGCTTTATTGGTATCGGCCAACAGTGGTTCGTGATGAATCCTCTGGGAATGTGGTGGAGCTCAAAAAGAAGTTTAAAGCTGATCGTCTTCAAAGAAGCTACCAAAGTCTTGCTGATCAGTTTGGTTTTACTAAAAGGCAAGTAAAAGAGGCATTAGACTTTCTAGATGAACATGACCTGATGATTAGAGAGTTTCGGGATATTAAGTCAGAATCTGGTGTACCACTTAATAACGTGATGTTTTTAGAGCCAGTTGTAGAGAACATAGAAAAATTAACTTATGAAGAATTTGACTTGACCCTCCTACGTTCTGACGTACCCCCTCCTACGCTGGAATGTACCCCCTCTTCCGTTGAAGCGGAGGACCCTCCTACGCCACAGCGTGGGACGTATACAGAGATTACTACAGAGATTACTACAGATATAAAAAAAGAAGAAGATGAAGAAAACGCAAGCGCACCAAATCCCTTTCAGTTTTTTGAACAAAATGGGTTTGGAACAATTGGCAGTTACATTGCTGAAAAGATTTCATTATGGTGCGACGATCTTTCACCAGAGCTTGTTTTAGAAGCAATGAAACTAGCAACTGAATATGGAGTAAAGACTTGGAAGTACACTGAATCTATTTTACGTTCCTGGGCTGATAAAGGAGTCAAAACTGCACAAGATGCACAAGCCTTGCAACAGGCAATGAAAGAACAAAAAAGTCGGCAGAGAAGAAATACTTCTAGATTCCCAGCATCTAAAAAGCAAGAAAGCAAACCTGATTGGTTTGACGAGGAAAAAGAAAGACGTAAGAAAGCTAATGAAGAGGCTATACGTAAACAACAAGAAGATTTTGATTTTGAAGAGCAACGGCGAAAGCTAGAGGAAGAATTAAAAAACAGGAGGAGAAAACCTTGAGTAATACAAAGACCGTACCAAATTGCCCTAAATGCAAAAAGGTTGGAACAGTGAAAGGGCATAGAAAAAACATTGTGAAGATATTTTGCTCTACCTGTAATTTTGAGTGGCAGACCTTATCTAAAACGTGTAAATACTGCGGGAAACCAAACGGATTTGCAACTGAGGGAACCTGTCTCGAATGCTATAAGGATGGAGTACATCTGATAAAAAAAGAGGTTATGACAATATGATTGACAACACAGTAAGGGTATCTAAGTTGTCAGAAGAAGAATTAAAACAATACCGAAATAGGCCAAAGCAACCTATGAAGCGCCCCAGAGATTGGAGATGGCCGCAGAATAGGAGGGCTGAAAATGAAAGATCAACTCGCTTGGCAAAGAAAAATTATTAGAGAGGAATACTTGAATGAAGACCCAGGACTTGCAAACAATGCCACTCATCCAGTTAATCAAGTACTGCAAGGAAGGAAACATCGAGGCAAGAAAAGAGTGGTTCAACAGATGGGAAGACGAATTCCCCCGAATTAGAAACATAAAAAAGCGCCGGGTATAGGCCACCCGGCGGGAATAAAAGAAATTCGTCTACTCCATTTTACCATAAGGGGTGGGCAATGTTGAAGAGAACATTTGAAGTAGAAATGAATCCAGAAACACTTGAAATCAATGAAAAAATTGAAACAGGAAAAGTTGTTGTCTTAGTTTTGGATGGAGTAAAAGGGAAGGCTACAAAATGCGAGGCAGTTGAGCATGGTTTTACCATAATTGAAACTAGTAAAGGCAAACCAGTCAGAATTAAATTTGAGGATTATGAGTTGCTCTAAGGTCATCCAACGACCTTAGAGAAGAAAATTAAAAATAGTTTCTGCATATTTAGCGATTATGTATAGAACTAATGCACCTGCAGCTAGGCCCAAAATAGGAGCCACAATTTCATTTCTTACAAAGTTTTTAATGATGTTGATCATAGTTACCTCCAAACGGGAAATTTATAACTATTTTACCAGGTATCGAGATTTATATATATGACAAAAAGTGAGGATAAGACTCATTTTGTGCAGTAAGGAGGGAGAGAAATGCAACTCGATTTATTTAGAGAAATAATAGTTGATAACTTCGCGGGTGGTGGAGGTGCCAGTACAGGAATTGAAATGGCTACAGGTTTATCAGTTGATATTGCTATTAACCACGATCCAGCTGCTATTGCAATGCACAAAGCTAATCATCCAGATACAGAACATTATTGTGAGTCAGTTTGGGATGTAGATCCGGTGAAAGCAGTGAAGGGCAGAAAAGTAGGTTTAGCTTGGTTTTCCCCAGACTGTAAGCATTTTAGTAAAGCTAAAGGTGGAAAGCCTGTTGAAAAGAAAATTAGAGGCCTTGCTTGGATTGCGGTTAAATGGGCAGTTGCAGTAAAACCTAGAGTCATAATGTTAGAGAACGTTGAAGAGTTTAAAACATGGGGACCATTAAATAAAGAAGGTTATCCTGATGAAAAACAAAAGGGTAAGACGTTTAATTCATTTGTGAAAGCACTAGAAGCATTAGGATACCAGGTTGAGTTTAAGGAACTTCGTGCTTGTGATTATGGAGCTCCTACCATTAGAAAAAGATTTTTCATGGTAGCTAGATGTGATGGCAGACCCATTGTCTGGCCAAAACCAACTCATGGTAATCCAGAAAGTTTAGAAGTTCAGGCTGGGAAACTCAAAGCTTGGCGAACAGCTGAAGAAATAATAGATTGGTCCATTGGAACACCCTCAATATTTGAAAGAAAGAAACCGTTAGCAGATAACACAATGAGAAGAATTGCTCGAGGGATTGAGAGGTTTGTGGTTAATAATCCAAAGCCATTCATTGTACGAATAGGTCAAACAGGATTCGGTAGAGATAGGCTTCAATACGAACTAGACAAGCCACTTACCACTATTACAACCAAAGCTGAACACTGTCTAGTCACTCCTTTCATTTCTGCTTATTACGGAGAAACTGCAGCTAGTGAGGTAAGAGGGCAAATAATAAAAGACCCATTGCATACCATACCTACTGCTAACAGATTTTCATTAGTAACTGCTTTTATTGCCCAACAATTCAAAAGTTCAATAGGGCAAAAAATTGAACAACCATTAAATACAATAACAACCGTTAATAAGGCCAACTTGGTGACAGCTTTTCTTACAAAATATTACGGATCTGATATCGGTCAGAATCTAAATGAACCACTTCATACTGTAACAACAAAAGACCGTTTCGGACTAGTAACAATTAAAGGTCAGGATTTTCGAATTGTTGATATTGGAATGAGAATGTTACAACCACACGAGCTATATGCTGCTCAAGGGTTTCCAAGTGAGTATGTAATAGACAAAGATTATAAAGGGAATCCATATCCCAAAACGCAACAAGTCGCAAGATGTGGGAATTCAGTACCCCCATCATTTGCAGATGCATTAGTTAGAGCAAATTTACCCGAAATGTGCGTAGAAAATTCTAGGTATAAGAGAGCGCTAGTTTAATGCACATTTTCCGTGGAAAAAATGAAACGAACAGGAGGAAATCAAATGAATAACAAAAGAAACAAAAGAGTAATCTTTTCACTAATTACTTCATTAGCAAGCATATTTGGCATTAGCTTTCTGATAGGATTGTTCATTTTCAATTAACAGAAAAGTAGGTAATTGATTTAAGAAATTGTTAAAAATATTCAATAATTTATACTATAATAAAATTGTGTCCTTCATTGTGTTCCTGTTTTAATAATTGTCGAAATATAAGTTTTTTTGTCGAATTGAATATTTATGGTATCAATTGATACCGTTATTGGATATACTAGTTTTATCCGGAGATGTAGTTAGCACTTAATGGAGGTTTGTTTTGTCTAATAATTCTGAAAAGTCTTTTCTTCGTGAAGCTAAACAACTCATCTCTAGAGGAAAGAAAGATTTCATTAAAAGAACATACGACCATCCATCTGGGAAAAAGGTTAGATGGATAGAAGCTCTTTTTGAAATTGGGCTAACAAGCGTGGATCAATGCTGGGATGAAGCGCTAAAGTTAACTCCAAATGACTATATTGACGGACCCTGTGTTGATAACGATCGACCTCAGGATGGAAAAGTTATTTGGATTTTCAAAAAGGAAGTGAATGGTGTGTTGACTTATATCAAAATGAAAATCGATCACCGAGGGTGCGTGTGTTTATCTTTCCACAAAGATTGGTGAAATTATACTAATCACTGTCTAATAATAAGTAACGGAGGAACAAAACGATGGAGGGCACTAATATGGCATCAACAAAAAATAAGTACTGTGATGGTTGCCAAAAGGATGTTGAAGCTAAAGTTGTCGAACGCCGTTCAAACTATACAATTAAAGGTGAAAATATTGAAATAGACGAACGAGTCTTAATGTGTGCCTGTGGTCAAGAATTATATGATGAAAATTTAGATTCTGAGACCATGAAAACGCTCACAAAGATGTATGAAGATAGAATTGGATTGTCTCTTGAAGATATTAAATCCATTCGAGCCCAATTTGGCTTATCTATGGATTTATTTTCTCGTATTTTGGGGTGGAGTAAGGCTACTATTGCTCGGTATGAAACAGGTAAATATATTCCTGATTCATCACATATGTCAGTTCTAAAAAGATTAAAAGAACATCCAGAAGCAATTGACGAGTATTATAAACTAACTAAGCATAAATTTAATGAAAAAGAACAACAAAAAATTAATGAAAAACTTTCTAATACAGATCAACAGTCTGTTGAAAAAGGGCTAGTTGAAGCTCTTCATATAAATTATAAATTACATGAGAAAACTATTGAGTCGGGATATAGCTCTTTTTACTTAAACAAACTAATAAACATGATACTTTTTTTCGCTAGTAAGGGTGTTCAAAAAACAAAATTAATGAAGCTTCTTTTTTATACAGACTTTCTTAATTATAAAAGAAATTTGTTATCAATGAGTGGGATGCCATATGTACGTTTGCCTTATGGACCCGTTCCTAAAGACCATGACTTACTAATATCAACAATTGATAAAAATGATATGATTGATATCGAGTATGAATTTGTTAACGACTATACTATAATAAATATCAAAGCTCTTAAAGAGTTTGACGATACTTTATTTAGTGAAGAAGAATTAGAAATTTTACGTCAAGTTAATGAATATTTTAATAACTTTGGTTCTGTAGCAATAAGTAATTTTTCACATGAAGAAGATGGATGGAAATATACCGACGATAGAGATATTATTTCTTATGATTATGCTGATTCTTTAAAATTGGATTGATATTATTGTAATATTTTAAAATAACCAAATATGTCCAAGAGACGAAAGCGTGAGGACACTGATCGAGCTGGAGAACCCGGCCTGATTGGTGTCCTCTTTTGCTTTTTAAGGAGGAAAAGTTTATGCGTCAGATTGGTGACGAAGTGCTAAAATGGGCAAAACACAACAGGATTCCTCTTCGAAGTGGTGCTACTACAAGAAAAAACTCAAAGAAAGAAAAACTAAGCAAACATGATTTGATTGATCTTATGGGAATGAATCGACCAACTTACAGAAGGAATAAAGGTGCATTTAGACAAAGATAAAAAATGTACGGAGGTTAATGAGTGGTGTATTCACAACTATGTTTATTTAATGAGATTGATGAAAAACAAGTCCGTTCAATTGTTATTAAAGAATTAAAACAATATAGAGCATTAAAAATTCATTTAGAAAATAAAAAGGAACAAAAAGATAAAGGAATAGCAAACCTTTTCCCATCATTGAGAGATTCTTCTGAGGAAGCTGCTTTAAAGGTAAGGCAAATTGAAAAAGCATTATATGGATTATTAGATGATTCTGAAAGAGCAATTGTTGAGAAGAAATACTTAAATAATAATCCACAAAATGACCTGGTCATTATGGAAGAACTTTGCTTAAAAAAGGATCCTTATTATAGAAAAAAGAGGTATGCAATTCAAACCATAGCCACTGCTTTAGCGATCATATAAAAATCGAGAAAAAACCGATAAAACTTAGAGAAAAAGGGTGCCAAATTGGGGACCTTTTTTTTGTTGATTTTCTTCTAATATTTACCTTAAGAGGTTTCTCTTGGGTAAAGCATCTATCCCATATCGATGATGTACTCGGGTGTATCGAATGACGTTGAAGGTCACTAGCTGAACGGGAGGGGTGACTGGAGTCTAAGCAGAATTGCGCGCGGTAGCTACGGGGTAGGTAAAGGTGAAATTCCTTTGCTGAAGGAAGGTGACTTTTATGTACCTATCGACTCTAAATATCCCAAGCATCCTCCTGGGCGATTGATTTGAGTCGGGAAACCAAAAATAATAAAAAGCTATTAGCACAAGGCGGTGTGTAATGGAATTACTGGGAAAAATACAATAACTGAGTGAAAGCTTTAGCAACCTATTTGCAGGAAAATATCTCCTTTTGTCGAACTGAGTAGATGGGAGGGGGTGAAATTAAATGTCTGCAGTTGAGAAGTTAATTAGTAATGGTCAAGAAGTGGTAAATAGAAACAAACAGCCTGGCATATATTCTGACTCTTATGTATCAGGTGTTGAGTATGAAGAGTGGATTGCAAAAGTTATTTTCTTTATAGATGATAACAGAAAAAATATTCCGGAATTTTTATATAACCGTGTGATTGAAGCTGCAAAAGATGCAGTGGGAAATGGTACCGAATATTTCGATCGAATAATTGGTGTGTTGAAGAGTTTGAGTGAAAGAGAAGAATTTCAAAAAGTTTGATAAACATAGCATCCTTCAAGGGTGCTTTTTATTTTGTATAACAAAGTAGGTGAGTAGATGAAATGAATTTTGTTCAACCTATCCGAGATCCAAAAGTCATTGATGGGATAAAACAATATTTAAAGTTAAGGAGTTTAAGAAACTACCTCTTTTTTTGTTTTGGAATCTATAGTGGTCTACGGGTAAGTGATTTGAGAATGTTACGTGTTGGAATGGTTAAAGGGACACACGTTAACATTCAAGAGCGGAAAAATAAAAATAAAAAGAGATTCATTATTCATCCAGAAATCAGAGAAGACCTAAGTAGATATATTGCTGGAAAGAGTGATGATGAATTTCTGTTTCCAAGTAGGCAAATTAAGAAGAAAAGCAGACTTAGAGGGCAACCATTTGACCGTAGTACTGCATATAAAATGTTGAATGATGCAGCTCGCCAATTTGGACTTAGGGAAATAGGTTGCCACACCATGAGGAAAACCTGGGGTTACCAACTATATAAACAAGATCCTAGTAACCTAGTGTTACTAATGGAAATGTATGGCCATAGTGATCCAACGATTACTTTACGTTACATTGGGGTCACTCAAGACATGATGGATGCAGCTATTTTAAGACTTGGGTGAAACACAATTTAAAGAGTTTGGCACTCATTTTCTGAAAGCGAGAAAAAAGTAATATTACCAATAGATTTCTATGATTCAATGAGTGCAACAGAATATATATTATGATTCACTCTAGAACCAGATATTAGGAGAAAACATAGCGAAGTGCCTCCAATGAATTTAAATCAAATTTAAGGTGTCTAGCGCTCCATTTGCGGGGTGATTTTTAAAAACGTGAAAACAAACTCAATTAAGCTTGGAGGTGGGTGTATGACGTGTCTAGAGAGCCAAGTCCTAAAAGATTAAAAGCTTTAAAAATATGGTTGAAAAGTGGTAGAGAAAAGAAACCGAAAGAGATTGCTGAGGAGTTAGGAGTTAGTGCGAATCAAATTCGAAAGTGGAAATGCGTAGACAAATGGGAAGAGATTCCTGATACACCTAATAAAAGAGGTGCACCTTACCGGAATAAAAATGCTGTAGGTAATAAAGGTGGAGGGGCTCCGCCAGATAATCAAAACGCTGTAAAGCATGGTATGTTTCGTAAGTGGCTTCCTAATGATAATGAGCTAAAGGAAATATATGATGCTGCTCGAGAAGGAATGAGCACACTTGATATTCTCTATGAAGAAATTCTTATTGGATTCACAAATTTTATTCGTGCCCAGAAGTTGATGTATGTTAAGGATCAAGACGATATGACAAAAGAATTAAAGAAAGAAAAGTTCTTTAAAGAAAAAGTTGAGAGAATCAACGATGATGGGGAAGTAGTTGAGGAATTTGTTGAGACACAAGGGGAACGAGAGTATGAGATTCAATTTGCCTGGGACAAGCAGGCAAAACTTCTAACTGCTCAAGCTGCAGCAATGAGAGCATTGACCTCTAAAATAAAACAATATGAAGAGTTAATTAGAACTCTTCCTCCGAATGATGTTAAGGAAGAGCATAGATTAAGAGCAGAAAAACTTAGAGCAGATATAAAGGCGGTTAAATCTAAGGCATGGTAAACATGTCTTTTTATTTTATTTAAGAGGAGTAGATTGTTATGGCAAGAAAAGACGAAGTTAAAGCTAATGTGGTAAAAGAAACTGAGAATTTATTAGTGTTTAAAGCTAATAGACCATTAGATGAAGCACAGTTTAAGCTACTGTCTAAGCTGGTACGTGAAGAGGAAGAAAAGTCTGGGGTTAAGATTGTGTTAGTACCTAATAGTGTAGATATTGTAGATTATAAAGATTTAGTGGGGTATGCAGGTGATCCAGAAGGTGAGCAAGTGAATTTACAACCTAGAGAAGCAGTTCTGCCTCTAAATAAAAATAAAACCATAACCCTTGAAGGAACGGTTGAAGAGGTTAATAGTCAAATCACAGCTGAAATAGGCGAGGACGGACTAAAGGATTTACTTAAAGCAGAACAAGAAGGTAAGAATCGCAAAGGAGTTACCGAACACATCCAAACCTTACTAAACACTGAGGGGTAAAAATGGCTAAGTATTCAATCCTTAAATCGTTCTATGCTTCAGATGAGTGGATTACTCTTCGATTGCAACTAATCAATAAACGAGGGAATGAGTGTGAAAGGTGCCATAAGATTATTCCTAAATCTAGGGACATAATTGGTCACCATACAATCGAGCTTACTCCTGAAAATGTTCACGACAGAATGATTAGCTTAAATTCAGATAAAATAGAACTGGTTTGCTTTGACTGTCATAACAAGGAACATAAGCGCTTTGGTTACAGTGGTGAGCGAAAGGTTTATGTAGTCTATGGTCCACCAATGAGTGGAAAAAAAACATTTGTTAGGCAGAACATGAGTCGTGGTGATCTAGTCGTAGACATGGATAACTTATATGCTGCAGTATCTTTACTACCTGAATATGATAAGCCTGACAACTTATTTACAAATGTGATAGGCATTCATAATAAGTTAATAGATAACATCAAGACCAGGTTCGGGAAATGGAATGATGCCTGGATTATTGGTGGTTATGCTGACAGATACAAGAGAGAAAGATTAGCAGAAGATTTAGGAGCAGAGTTAGTCTTCTGTAATGTTAATAAAGATGAATGCTTAAGAAGATTGGAGTTAGACGAAGAAAAGAAATATAGGAAAGACGAATGGAAGGGATACATTGAAAAGTGGTTTTCTTCTTACACCGAGTAAACCCCCCCGGTCTTATAAATATTTTTATCCCTCGGGGACCGAGGGGGGGACCCTTTTTTCACACACGGCTAAAATTTTGAAAATAGATGGAGGTGGTTTGAATCATGTCTAAAAAGGCCGAATACGAAAAAGAATTGGCAAAGTTATCTGAGATTTTCACAGATGTTGAGGAATCGAAGCGCAAATTAGTTGAAGGACTTTGTGAGGATGCTGCCTTTCTAAAAGCAGAAAACTATGTCCTCAAGGAAACATTGTCAAAAACAGGCATGGTGAAAATCCATCCAGAGCATCTGGAGCTCCAAAAGCCAATTGAAGCCTCCAAACAGTACCTTAAAAACGTGAATAGCTATGCTGTAATAGTGAAAACTTTGAATGGTGTTCTTAATAAGAACATGATTGAGGATGAAGATGAATTGAGTGAGTTTGAATGAGTTTAGTTAAACACCCTCTAAATAACCCTTATGAATTTGAGGGCACTCATTCCTATCTTTTGGAGTATATCAGTAAGTGTAAATCTGGAGATATTTTAATTGGGCAAGAGTTAATGATGATGCTAGACAAGTTACTTACTCATTTTGATGATCCAGAAATTAAAATAGATTTTACCGATGGACACAAACGGATTAAATTTATAGAGACAAAGTGTAAGCATTTTGAAGCACCATTTGCTGGGAAACCCTTTCTACTGGAGCTTTTTCAAAAGGCATTTGTCGAAGCAATTTATATATTTAAAATATTTGATGAAGAAATCAATAGATATGTAAGGCTTTATCAAGATATTTTATTCTTGGTTGCCAGAAAAAATGGAAAAACCCCACTAATCTCAGCTCTTTGTTTAGCTGAGTTTTTTTGTGGAGAAATGGGTACAAGAATCCTTTGTTCAAGCAACGATTATGAGCAAGCAGATCTAATGTTTCAAGCAATTAACTCAATGAGAGAGGAAAGTAAGACCCTTTCGAATGTAACAAGAAGTAATATCAAGGGTATTTTCTTTGGAAACCCTAAGAAGCCAAAGAAGACGGGCAAGTTTAGCTATAAAAACAAAGGACAGATTAAAAAGATATCTGCAAAAACAGGTGCTAAAGAAGGAAAAAATATTAAGGTGGGCGCAGTTGATGAGGTCCATGAGTTGAAAGACAATACATCCACCATGCCAATTCGACAAGCGGTATCAACTCAAGATGAACCACTTTATATTGAACTAACAACAGAAGGTGTCATAAATGAAGGGTATCTTGACGAACGGTTACGCGAAGCTAGACAAGTTTTAAATGGTGAACTAGAAAGACCTAGATGGTTAATCTGGCTTTATACACAGGATAGTGAGCAAGAAGTGTGGCAAGATGAGAAATCATGGGACAAATCGAATCCTGGTAATGGAGTGATTAAGAAAAGAAGCTTCCTTAGGAAGATGATTGAAGAAGCAAAGACTAGTAAATCTATGCGGGTATTCGTTTTATCTAAGGATTTTAATATCAAACAGAATAACGCTTCTGCATGGCTTACTCCTGAGGACATCAAAAATGAAGAGACCTTCGATATTGAAGAATTCCGTAACGGATTCGCAATTGGAGCAGTTGACCTTTCGAAATCTGGCGACTTAGCCGATGCTAGGATACTTTTAATGAAACCAGGTAGCCAAAAGAAATATATGTTGACCAAATATTTTATTCCTGCATCAAAGTTAGAAGAATTAAATCGTGAAGACCGAGAAATGTTTAAGGAATGGATTAGACAGGACCTTATCGCTGTGTCTCCAGGTAACGAAAATGATTTTAGTCTAGTTACTGCATGGTTTGTAAAACTATTTAAAGACTATGGTATTCGGGTCTATAAAACTGGCTATGACAAATGGTCAGCTATTTATTGGTCAAAGGAAATGGAGGACTATGGGTTTGATTGTGTTCGAGTAAGTCAAGATTGGGGCAGTATGTCAGAACCTATGAAACTTGTAGAAGCAGATTTGAAAAGTAATCTTATTAACTACAACAATCATCCTATCGATAAGTGGTGTTTAGAAAATACAGCTTTAAATATTAACTCAAAGATGGAAATCATGCCTGTTAAAGTCCAGGGTAAAGAAGATAAGAAGATTGATGGTGCTGTGACGATGATCATTGCTTACAAGGTTTACATTGATAACCGAACGGAATTCCTTTCACTAGTAGGGAGGTGATGTATTGGCTTTTAAAGATTTATTTAAAAATATGTTTTCTAGTAATAAGCAGTTGGAATACGCAAAGCTTTTGAATGGGTACAGTCCAATATTTTCTCAGTTTGGTCAGAATGTTTATGCTTCGGATGTTGTGCAAATGTGTATTGATGTTATAGCCAGTGAAATTAGTAAGCTTATTCCCAAACATATACGTACCAATCCTGATGGTATGCAGGTGACAGTAAAGAGTAGTCTCAACAGATTATTAAAGTTCGCACCTAATGAACTAATGACGACTAGAGACTTTCTTGAAAAAATAATCTGGCTATTATTCATGAACTGTAATGCTTTTATTTATCCGATTTATGAATTTCGTACCAACTCAAGAGGAGAGACCATTAAAGAATTTATCGGGCTATACCCATTAAATCCTACTGTGGTTACTTTTCTGCAAGATTCGACGAATAAAATTTTCATTGAATTCCAATTTGATAATGGAACTAAGTTCACCTTAGCTTATTCCGATGTTATTCATTTACGAAAAAAATTCTCAGTGAATGACATAATGGGTGGAGGCATAGATGGACAGCCAGACAATCAAGCCTTGCTAAAAGTGCTGCAGATTAACGACAGTATGTTACAAGGATTGGAAAAAGGAATCAAAACTAGTCTTTCAATTAGAGGGATATTAAAAATCAATACAATGCTCGATGATGCTAATCAAAAAGCGGAGCGGGAGAAGTTCGAAACTGCTATTGCAAGTGGAAAAACTGGTATTATGCCTATGGATTTAAAGGGTGATTACATTCCCATTAAGCCCGATATCAAACTGATTGATAAAGACACATTAGAATTCTTGGAAAATAAGATTCTCAGATATTATGGTGTGTCTGTACCTATTTTAAGTGGGGATTTTACCGATGAACAATATCAAGCCTTCTATGAAAAGACACTTGAACCAATTATTCTGAGTTTTGCACAGGCCTTTTCCAAGACTTTATTTTCTCAGCGAGAACTTGATTTCGGAAATGAGATTGTTTTCTATCAAAAAAATATGATGTACCTGAGTACAAACGCCAAACTTAATCTCTTAAAGACTGCTGGTGAACAAGGGCTTCTCTCTGATAATCAAAAATTGGCTCTTTTGGGGTATCCCCCAATTCCAGATGGAGATAGAAGAACCATGTCCCTCAATTATATCGATGTGAGTTTAGCAAACGCCTATCAAATGGGTAGAAAAAACAATGGAAAAGGAGGCATTGAGGATGAGTAAAAACCAATTTCCAGTAAAAACAGGGCCTGTAAAACGTAATTTTGGAATTGCGGATCTTCGTGCGGTTGATGATGGTAATTATATCGAAGGTCATCCAGCCAT
This sequence comes from Bacillus carboniphilus, assembly GCF_039522365.1. Lineage (GTDB taxonomy): Bacteria > Bacillota > Bacilli > Bacillales > JC228 > Bacillus_BF > Bacillus_BF carboniphilus. The sequence continues at coordinate 18,771 of NZ_BAAADJ010000001.1, forward strand.
ATATGATCAAATTACGAATATCGGAGGCTGGTTCCAAGAAGTAATTGAACGAGGAGCCTTTGATGGATGCGATTTTGATGATGTTTTATTTAGTGTGAACCATGATCTAAGAAAAATCCCTCTTGCCCGAAGTAGGAGAAACAATGGTAACTCAACCATGCAACTACGCACGGATGAGAGAGGTTTATATATAAAAGCTAGCCTCGATGTTGAAAATAATAGTGAGGCAAGAGCTCTTCATAGTGCAGTAAAAAGAGAGGACATCAATGGGATGTCTTTTATTTTTTTCGTTGATGAAGAGAAATGGGAAGACCTTGAAAGCGACATGCCGACAAGGCGTATTCAAAAGATTTCAAGAGTAATAGAGGTTAGTGCTGTCAATTTCCCGGCATATTCGGGAACTGACATAAATGCTCGTGACCAGTCTGTGTTGGATAACGCAGCAAAGGCATTGGAAAATGCCCGGTCTCAGTTGGATAACTCGAACAGCGAGCTTGAAATATTAAAACTAAAAAATGAAATTTTGATGAAAGGTTAAGGTGAACCATACATGAAGAAGAAACTGTTAGCTTTATTAAAGAAAAAAGAGGAAAGAAAAAAGGAACTTGGAACAAAATCTAGTGCTGCTTCAACTGTAGAAGAATTACGCAGTATCAATGCGGAATTAGACACTCTTAATGGTGAAATTGCAGAAATGAGAAGCATGATTGATGAAATGCCAGATGATGATGAGCCTAATGGCGACCCACAACAACGTAGTCAAGAGCCTGGAAACCCTCAACAACGCAACCAACCAGTTGGGGTAACAAATGTAATGGGTGCCTATGGATTTAACCAAGGGAACCCACAACAACCTAATCAACGTTCGGTTGATAAGCTTGATACTCCTGAATATCGCTCTGCCTTTATGGACTATGTAACAAAGGGCGTTCGTTCAGATAACCTTGAATTTCGTGCTGATGCCACTACGGGGACTGGTGATATCGGAGCTGTATTACCAACAACTATTCTAAATAAGATTGTTGAAAAGTTAAAAGATCATGGTCGTATTTGGTCAAGGGTTACTAAAACTAGCCTCCAAGGCGGTGTAGAAATTCCGCTATCAAATGCAAAACCAGCGGCTACGTGGGTTGCTGCAGGCACCATGTCTGACAAACAAAAGAAAACAACAAGCGGTGCCATTACTTTCTCATATCACAAATTACAATGTCGTGTTGCTGTTGAGTTAGTTGCAGGAACTGTCGCATTGCCTGTATTTGAGCAAACAGTCACAGAAAACATTTACGAAGCTATGATCGTGGCGCTTGAAGAAGCTATTATCAATGGTACTGGCGTTGGCCAACCGTTAGGTATTGCTAAAGATACAGCGATTCCAGCAGAACAAATTGTCACTTTAGCTGCTGCAGATTTCGGTAAATATGAAACTTGGACCTCTGTATTTGGTAAATTACCTCGCAAATACAGAAATGGTGCAGTCTTAATTATGGCTGATGCTGACTGGACTAAATATATTGAGGGTATGGTTGATTCAACTGGCCAACCAATTGCTCGTGTAACATATGGGCTTGATGGAACTCAGCAAGAGAAATTACTTGGTAAAGATGTATTGGCAATTGAAGATTACCTTTCATCTGTTGATGATGCGGTATCAGGTGATGTTGTGGGTATTGTCTGTAAGCTTTCTGATTACATGGTAAACAGCAACATGCAAATGACATTCAAACGTTACTTCAGTGATGATACAGATGAATGGATTAGCAAGTCGACTTTAATTGCTGATGGTAAACTTGCTGATCGAAATGGAGTCGTGCTAATTAAGAAGGCTGCAACTGTTTAAGGCGGTGTTCTAATTGACTGATGCTGAGTTATTGGTTGAATGTAAAAAGGGTTTAGATATAACCCAAGAGACAACTGCATTTGATGGTGTCTTAAATCAGAAGTTGCTTGCGGTAAAGTCTTATATGCTTGGAGCTGGTGTTTCTGAATCAACTATTTCTAGTAATCCTTTAGCTGTAGGAGTAATAGTAATGGGTGTTGGTGATTTATGGGGAACAAGCGGGGGAGAAACTAAATTTTCTCCTGCTTTTCATACATTACTCACACAACTAACCTATGACAGCGGGGTGACGAGTTGAGGAAAGACAAACTAGTTAGACTTCTTGAGGTCGTCTCTCAAGAGGATTCAGATGGTTTTAAAGAAGATGTTGTTCTAGTGGAAAAAGAAGTATTTGCAACAAAGAAATCAGTCACTCGTACTGAGTTTTATCAAGCAGCACGCAGTGAAATAAAACCTGAAATTCTCTTTGAAGTATGGGCGGGGGAATATCAAAATGAATCCCACCTAGAATTTGAAGGGAAACGCTATAAAATCATTAAAACGTACGAAGTAGATTCAAAAAATCTGGAGTTGACCTGTTCCAGTTATTAAGAAGAAAGAAGCGGGTGAGTAAAACATGCCAATGGAACTTTCAGGTATGAGTCAATTACTCTCAAATCTTCAACAACGTTTTAAAATAACCGAAGAATTAGCAAGGGAAGCGCTCCATGCTGGGGCAGAAGTGTTAAAAGTAAAAATGGAGGAATTGGCTCCGCGATCTTCTTTTCAAGGGGAACACTTGGCTGACCATATTATTATTACAGCAATTCGAAATGGCACACTTGACGTTGGTCCTCATAAGGACTTTTTTTATGCGCATTTTTTAGAATTTGGTACATCAAAAATGCCAGCTCACCCTTTTGCTCAACCAGCATTTGAGGCATGTAAGGAGCAAGTACAAATGGCAATGATGAATGTAATCAGAAGAGGGTTACGCATATGAGTTTAAATAGCCTAATCTTGTCTACTTTGCAACCACTAGGTATCCCAGTAGATTTCCAAACTTATGAAGGAGAAAGCACCACTTATATTACGTTTTTTGAATATAATCAACGTTCAGCGTTGAATGCGGATGATGACGAGGATATAACCTCGCATTCAATCCAATTGGATGTGTGGTCAAAGGGCAATTACAACAATATTGTCCAGCAGACCAAACAACTCTTAAAAGGTATAGGGTTCAGACGGACCCATGAAACTGAATTTTATGAAGAAGAGACGAAAATCTATCACAAGGTTCTTCGTTTTTCTTATTCTAAGGAGGAAAACTAAATGCCATTAGTTGGATTAAAAGATTTATATTACTCAATTTTAACAAGTGATGATGGTACTGGCGTTGTTTATGAAACTCCAAAAAAATTAGCTTCAGCAATCAGTGCAACTATAACCCCTACAGTAAATAGTGCGACATTATATGCTGACGATGGAGCTTCTGAGACTGTCTCTACATTAGGAGAAACGACAGTAGCATTAAACGTAAAGGATATTCCGAAGGTTGCACAAGCTGATTTATTAGGCCACTCTGTTAATTCAGAAGGCGTTCTAGTACGTAGTGCATCAGACAAAGCACCATATGTAGCTATTGGTTTCCGTTCCGAAAAGGCTAATGGTGAATATCGGTATGTTTGGTTGTATAAAGGGAAATTCCAACCGCACACACAAAATTACCAAACAAAAGGTGACACACCTTCATTCCAAACACCAACCATCAATGGGGTATTTGTCAAACGTGAACATGATGATCAATGGCAAGTAGAAGTGGATGCAGATGATGCAGCTGTAACGGATCCAACAATTATTGATAATTGGTTTACAGCAGTTTATAAAGAAACACCACCAACAACAGTGTAAGAGCGGTCATTTGACCGCTCTTTTTTAGAAAGGGATGAATTAAATGAATATAGCTTTAAGAATAAATGGTGAAGAAAAAATTTTTACTACTGCATTTATTCCAGGATTGGTGTTAAGAAAATTAGCTGAATATCAACTGACAATGGATTTTAGAAGGTTGTCTCCAGATGAAACAGACAAACTAGTTGAACTGGTATGTCTTTCTTTTGGAAATCAGTTCACGCTAGATGAATTCTACAACGGTGTAGACCGCAGAGAACTAATGACTGAAATATTACGAATTTTATTTGTTGATATAAACGACCCTGATGGTAAAAAAAAATAAACCCACGTGAACTCTATCAAAATCTTAAAAATACCTACAGAGTTTTGTTGAAAAACGGAATTTCTTTGAAGGAAATTGATGAAATGGACCTTCGATTTTACTTAGAATTGCAACAAAAAGAAGAACAACAAGCGTTTATAGACCAATTATGGTAGGAGGTAGGTGAGATGACAGAAGAAGTTGGAACGTTAAGAGTCTCACTTTCTCTGGAGGAAGCCTCTTTTACTCAGTCAGTACAGAATATTAACCGAAAAATAAAGGCCTTAAATAGTGAGTTTAATGCTGCTAGAGCAGGCAATAAAGAGTTTGATGAGAGTTTAGAGGGGCTTAGATTCCGTTCTCAGAACCTCTCCAATGTCCTCAATCTTCAACGTGAAAAGGTTGAACAACTCAAACGCCAATATGAACAAAGTGCTTCTGCTACAGGACAAAACTCCAGGCAAACAGAAAATCTTCTCATTCGCTATAACCAAGCAGTTGCTACCATGAGGCGAACAGAATCCCAATTAGAAGACATCAACACACTAATAGAAGAACAATCTGACAGTTGGAGAGAGTTAGGAAGTAGACTGGATGAATCTGGCGAAAGAATGAGAGAATTAGGCCAGCAAACAACAGAATTGGGAGACAATCTTACTACTAAACTTTCACTACCAATCGCTGCTTTTGGAGGAGCTGCTTTTAAAAGTGCTTTAGACTTTGATCTAGCAGCGGGGAAAATCCAAGCTCAGTTAGGGCTAACTGCAGATGAAGCAGAGAAATTAAACAAAATTGGACAAAATCTTTGGGAAAATGGATTCGGTGAAAACATAGGAGAAGCGGGAGCAGCAGTATCGATAGTTGCAAGGAACATGAGAGATATTCCAATTGAACAACTCGAGGCTGTTACTGAGAATGCTCTAACGATTGCTGAAACCTTTGAAAAAGATGTATCAGAAGTGACTCGTTCAGCTAATCAATTGATGAAAGATTTTGGTCTAACTGCTGATCAAGCATTTGATTATATAACCAAAGGATTCCAAAAAGGATTAGACTATTCTGGTGAATTTTTAGATGTTATCAACGAATACTCGCCTCAATTTAAGGCTTTGGGTTTTTCCGGACAAGAATTTTTCAATACATTAGCAGCTGGTGCACAATCGGGTGCATTCAACCTCGATAAAGTCGGAGATGCAGTAAAAGAATTCAACATCAGGGCAAAAGACGGGTCTGATCTAACCAATCAAGCATTCGAGGACTTGAACCTTAATGCTGAAGAAATGTCTTTGAATTTCGCCAAGGGTGGGGACCAGGCACAGAAATCTTTTAAAAAGGTTGTACAAGAGCTCTCAAAGGTTCAAGATCCACTCAAAAAGAATGAAATTGGGGTAGCACTATTTGGAACCCAATTTGAAGACCTTGAAAAAGATGTTATAGCCGCATTAGGCACTACCACAGATCAGTTCGGTAATGTTGAGGGTGCAACAAAGGACGCAGGAAAAGCGATGTATGACAACTTTGGCACTCGTTTACAATCCGTTTGGCGGGACTTGCAAAAGGATATGCTTCCAGTCGGTAATCAGCTTTTAGACATTGCAGAAAACATATTACCAGAAGTGGCAGAAGTTGTTACAAATGTGACCGATGCATTTAACGACTTATCCCCAGAAGGTAGGAATGTAGTTTTAACTTTAGGTGGTATAGCTTTAGCAGCAGGTCCTGTATTAAGTGTCGGCGGACGGTTGATTACAGGATTCGGTTCTCTCACTGCTGCCATTGGTACGACTACAGTAGCTGCAAGAACTGCAACAGGTGTTATGCCATTATTAGGGGTAGCGATGAAAGCTGCATTGGGACCAATTGGACTAGTCATTAGTGCAGTTGGATTAGTTGCTGGAGCATTTATTGGAGCCAAGGATGAGACAAAGGCTTTCAAAGTCTCACTGGAAGATTTAGCAGCCACTCAAGAAGAGGTTAGTCAGACTGATCAAATGATAGAGCGTTTTGATAATTTACAATCAAGAAATAGGCTGACCAATGATGAAATGTTAAAATTTCTAGACCTACAGGCAGAGTTAGAAAGAACATCAACACCATCTAAACTAGATGAAATAAAAGTAAAACAAGAAGAACTCATTGAAAAGTCAGGTCTGACTAATGATGAAATGCAAGAATTTGTGGACCTTAATGGAAAAATAATTGAAATGGCACCAGAGACTCAGAAAGCTATTTCATCGCAAGGAATTGCCTACGCAGAGAACACAGATGCAATCAGAGCAATGAATCAAGAACAATTAAAAACACTGAAAATAGAAGCTGAACAAGCGGTTATAACTAGGTTAGAAAAAGAAAAAGAATTAAGAGAAGAGAATAAAACTCTTGTCTACGAAATGAACCAGGCTGAAGAAGAACAACGAGAACTTTTAAAAGAAATTGAAGAACTTGATCGATTTATAAAAGAGGAACAAGAACGTATAAACAAGTTAAAAGCCGAAGGCAATGAATTGAATGCAAATGAAATTCGCCAAGGTGAAATGAACCTAGAGGGATTAAAGGAATCCTTAGAGGTTTTGAAAGAAGATCGTGAAGTATTAAATAATCGCATAATAAAAAAGGCAGAGTCTATAGGTTTAAACAACGAGGAACTTCAACAATTAGAAGCTGCAACAGGTAAGTATGAAGAAATTATACTTGGTACCGTGGGACTGAATGCTGAAAAGGGTAAAGGACTAGAGACCCTTACAAATGAGCTCTATAGACTCCAAGAGCAAAAGAACGAAATTGATAAGCTTTATGCTGCTAACCAACTAACGACCTTCGAATACAACGAGCAGATCACTAGCATTAACGGTCAAATTGAAAAATTGAAAATAGCCAAAGGTGAAATGGAAAACATAAACTTAATTGCAGGTGAAACTGTCTACAAGGATGTCATCATAGAAGCAAACTTAAGTTACCTGGATGAATTAGAAAGGCAGTTAAGCCGACCAGTTTATAAACCAGTTATTACTAGAGTTGAGAATGGCCCATCAATCGCAGCTTATGCGGATGGAACGGATTATCATCCATACAACGGATTAGCACTTGTTGGAGAAGAGGGACCAGAGCTAGTTTACCTTCCAAAAGGTGCTCAGGTCTTTACTGCTACAGAGACGAAGGGAATGTTGAACCAACCAAAAGGAGGAAGTTCTACTTCAATTAGTTCAAGTTCAAGCGTTGTTCACAATAGATTTAATATCACAATCCCAGCTTCTGATTTAGAAGAAATAAGAACTATAAATGATTTCTTTAACCGACTAGAACAAGCCCATAATTCACAGTAAGAAAGGAGGTAAACCATGCCAACGCAAAACTTCAAAGTCGGTGAAATGATTAACAAGCGATCACCAAACTCTAAGACCTGGATCAATTTCGATGGTTCGTACACCACTGAGATTCATTCAGGTCTTGTTCATTATGAGGATGAAAATGGGAACCTTCAAAACATCAATACGGATCTTTACGATGAGGCAGATTTAGATAGTTTTCATGACCCTGTTAATAAACATGCTACCGGGCGATTCAAAGAGGCACGTGAAAAAGCGAGAGCAGCAAAAGCGAGCAATAGTCTAAATCGGGATTTATTCGATTATCAGGGCTTAAAGGTGCCGTTTGAAGCGAAACTACCTCGAAACTTTAAACGTGGTTACACAATCGGTAAGGGGCAAGACCGACTTTCCTTTATTCCAGTTGGAGCAAGTCCGGCTAAGGGTTATGTGGACAACGACAAAAAGAACGTCATTGATTATCAAGATGCCTGGAACGATGCCGACGTTAATTTAGAATTAACTGATAGAGGAATCAAGGAAACTATCATTCTAAAAACTGATAGAGCTCCTTCAAAGTTTAGTTTTGAAGTTAAAGGACCTTTAAAGGATGACTTAACCGCTGGGGAACTTCGTCTAATGAATGCCTGGTTAAAAGATGCAGCAGGTACAGAAAGGGACGTTGACCAGTTAGTAAGGCGGGAGAATGGGAAGGTTTATGTTGATTTAGTTGCCGATGTTTCCGGATTATCCTATCCTATTGAGATTGACCCGACTGTTACAATTCAACCGGTTAATGGTAAGGACACCTATGTATATTCCGGATGGCCAGATAACAATTACGGAACGGAGCAATACCTTCGGGTCGGTACGAATGGTGATAATAACTATTACTCATTTGTGGAATTCGATTTTAGTTCTATTCCATCCGGGGCAGATGTAACAGACGCTCTTTTTTCTTTATGTCTTAGTAATGCATATAACACCATCGCCCGCTCAGTTACTGTACAGGAGGCTCTAGCTTCATGGGACGAGACTACATTGACTGCACGAGCCTTCCCCGGGGGAAACACAAGCAACGAGGTTAGTATACTTGTCACTGGAACGCCGGACGTTTACGAATCGTGGCAAGTTAAAGACATGGTTGATAGGTGGATTAAAAACGTAATACCGAATTACGGGTTCCGAATTATAGGTGAGAACGGCGGAGGAACATCAACATATAAGTATTTTTATTCATCAGAATACGCTGGTAAAGAACCTAAAATATCAGTCACTTACAACGTTCCACCAACCGCACCGACTGTAATTACACCAAACGGCGGGGAAACGTGGAATAGTTTGCATACGGTGGAGTGGGTCGAATCAATTGACAATGACGCGTCAGAACAAACAGTAGGGGTGACAAACCAAGCCAACAATCAAAGTATGACAGTTCGGACAGGCTCAGGTTATGTGAACAAAGTATCTCAACCATTCAAAACACCTAACGGCGCTAGTTGTAATCTTAAAAAAGTTTATTTGGAACTATCAACGCCATCATCTGGAACAACTATATCGTTTGATATAGGTATATATAACGTAGACAGTAACTTATTACCGACAACAGTTATTTATGAAAGTAATCATTCTTACTTTACAACTGGAACCTATGAAATAGTAGAATTTGAGTTTGGGCCAGTTCAACTTAACGCCGATACAAATTATGCGATTGTCGTCACCGCAAAAACAACATATAGCACGACGCTTTATGGTAGTTCGACAGTAACATTAGTCGATAGAATGTCCATATTTAGAAATAACACTTGGGAAAAACAAACAACAGATTTTCAAGTACAAATGGTGATGGATGTGTCGAGTTCTGACGGGATTCAGTATCAAATACAACTAACCACCGACGATGGCGCAAATTGGAAAGACATTGTGGCATTAACCACCGCCGGCGCGACAACGTATGATTATGATTTTATAAACGAACCACAATCATCGTTATGTAAAATCCGGATTCGGGCTTATGACGGAACATCCTATGGCGAGTGGGATTATTCGGATGGGGTATTCACAATACAACATAACCAAGCGCCAACAGCACCAACGAACCTATCACCTACCACAACACAGGACCGTGCGAAACAGACTCGTTATTCATGGCAGCACAATGATCCAGATAATGATGCTCAATCAAAATTTGACTTCCAATGGCGGTTACAAGGTGCTTCGACCTGGAACACGATAACTCAAGTTACATCGAATCAATATTACGACATGCCAGCCGGTACTTTGCCTCGAGGAACAATTGAATGGAGAGTCAGAACCTATGACCAGGCTGATTTATCAGGACCATATAGTACGATAGCGGTTTTCTTTGCCGGAGATAAACCGTCAAACCCGACTATTACAAATCCTACAAACGGGGCAACGGTATCAATCGCAAACCCAACTGTTCAATGGAGTAGTAGTGGCCAGACTGATTATCACCTAAAGGTTTTAGATTCCGGCAACACTTTAGTTTGGGAATCTATTAAAAACAGCACAAACAAAGCAGAGACCGTTCAATTTGACCTTCAGAATGGAGCTAGTTATAAGGTACAATTGGCCAGTAGAAATGCTGATGGTATATGGTCTGATTTTGTTTCAGTAGATGTAAATGTATCTTATACGCCTCCAGCTGTACCGGTTGTAACTCCCACCGTTGATAACAGCAAAGGGGCAATTGTATTAACTATAGATAATCCTGTTCCAAGCGGTACCGAGCCAAACGTAAGCTATAACTCTATCTTCCGTAAAAAACAAGGTGAGACAGAGTTTAAGAGAATTGCAACGAATATACCAACTGATGGAACCTTTATCGATTACACACCAGCCAGTGATCAGATTTATGAGTATAAGGTGAGAACATGGGGAGACAACGGAACATACTCCGAGAGTGTAGTAGTCTCACAATCTATTAAACTTACAGGAGTATGGTTGCATGATGTAACGGATCCAGAAGGTATTCATAACTTTAAGCTTGATGGTGGAGGACGTTCCAAAGATTGGAGTACAGATGCAGCCTACATGAAATTTGCTGGTAGACCTGACCCCGTAACAGAATTTAGCGAACATGAGGATGATGTAGTTAACGCTACAATCAAAATTATGAGGGAATCAGGAGAACACATTATCCTGGAACGCCTCTTAAAATCTAGAAATATCCTTTGTTACCGAGATGGAAGAGGACGAAGGCTATTTGGAACTGCTACACAATTCCCATTAACCGACGAATCCTGGGGTTATGCTACAGAGATTAAAGTTAGACGTACTTCTTATAGTGAGGTGGTATAGGTTATGCAACCATTAGCTAGAGGTGGATATACAGAGCAAGAAGTAAAAGATGCTCTTCATGGTAAGTATGCACCTAGACGAATCCGATTTCGTTATGATCTGCTGGACAAAGAGGATAAATTCATTAAAACCTTAGATACTGTAGAAAGTGGGGAAGTCTCAATGGCTTCCCTTGCTTCAATTAAGAGGACAGCACGATTCAAGATGAAAGATGATGGGGAGATAAATTGGTTGAGTGATAGGATTCAGCCGTTTGTAGAGTTGAAGATTCCTGAGATTAAGAGAAAGTATGACGATTATGCTTTAGAGTTTGATGGTATAAGCAACAATGTTAGAGTTCTTGATAACGCAGTGTTAAACAACCACAAAAATAAAATAACAGTCGTAGCTCGTATCAAACCAACATTGGCAGGAAATTCAACACAGATTGTTGCAGATAAGTGGAATTCAACCGCGCCGTTTGGATATACACTTCGCATTTTAAATAATAGCCAATTAAATGTTTGGATAGGTAATACAAGCCATAATAATGGGCTGACGACAAATAATGCCAACTTAGCGCCAAATGAATGGGTAACTATTGCTTTTACTTATGACGGTTCAATATTAAATATCTTTAAAAATGGAATCTTACTTGCAAGCCAAACAACTAGTGTTGGCATTGGTGGCGTAGGGGCTGATTTATATTTTGCTAAAAGAGGAGCAGGTGGAGACTATTATTATCAAGGTCAAATAGATTACGTTCATGTTTGGAATAAAAACTTGTCTCAAAAAGAATTACAAGACTATACAAATAAATACTTAAAAGGAGACGAGCCAAGTTTAGAAGGTTTATGGCGGTTCAACGAAGGTACTGGAACTATCGCATATGACAGCACTTCAAACGGAAACAATGGAACCATATACGGAGCCAAGTGGAAGAAAAATGGCAACGAGATTGAAACCATCCCATCATCATGGATTAACTTCCCATTAGGTATCTTTTTACTCAACAGCCCAACTCGTTCTGACCAAAATAATAATGTGTATCGTGATGTTGAGGCCTATGGATTAACTCAAATCCTTCGTGATGATAAGTTCTTAGAACGATACACCGTTACTGCAGGAACAAACTACCGAGATGCCGTTATCGAAATCCTAGCAAGCGCAGGCATTACTAAGCACAATATTGAAGAGACCGACAAAGTACTTCCAACCGATAAAGATTGGGCTCCTGGAGTGGAAAAACTAAAAGCGGTTAATGAGCTGTTAAGTGCCATTAACTTTAATACCATCATAGATGACCCGAATGGTTATTTCACAAGCTCCACTTATCGGAGTCCTTCCGTTCGTTCAGCAGAGTACACTTATCAGGATGATGATCTAAGCGTAACCTTTCCTGGTATGACGGAAGAATTAGACACATTCGGAGTCTTTAACAGTTGGATTGTGGTTCTTTCTGACCCGGAACGTGAGCCATTGGTATCTAAATACACGAACGATAATCCTGACAGTCCAACAAGCACTATTAGTAGAGGGAGAATTATTGTTGATGCTAGAGAAGTGGATAACATAGCTGACCAGCAAGCTCTGGATGCGTATGTTCAGCGTATTGCCTTTGAAGCGTCCCAAGTTTATGGAAAGGTTGAGTTTGATACGGCAATAATGCCTATGCACGATTACAATGACATTGTGCAGCTGAACTACTCCAAACTTGGGATTTCAGGTAAATACGCTGAAACAGGATGGACAATTCCACTGAGAGCAGGTGGGAAGATGAGACATAGCCTACGAAGGGTTGTGACTATCTAATGCTTAAACCCGATGAATTTGTGAAAATGTTTGGTAATGAAGAACCAGAAAAGATAACAAGAAATGCGAAGGTTGACCCTAACTACACTAGCGGTCGACCTTCTTTAGTTTTTGATGGAGAAACAAAACCAACGGTCAAAAAGTACACACACCTTGAGAGCTACACTCCTGCACCAAATGACCGAGTGATGGTAATTAACAACGTTATAGTCGGAAAAATAGTTTAGAAACGGATGGTGCAATTTATGACAATTGAAGTAGGGGTTTTAATATCGGTTATCTCAGTAATTACAGCAATACTAGCTTATTCCCTAAACAAATCAAAGGTCATTAGATCCGATGGCCAAGAAAGTGCGGAACTAAGGGCTGAGCTTGGTTACATTCGTAGAGGTGTAGATGATATTAAGATTGATTTAAAGGCCAATGAGAAGCAAATGCAAGCGTTAGGTGAGCGCGTTACTAGGGTGGAAGAATCATCAAAGCAAGCGCACAAACGCTTAGATGCTATTGATAAAAAGGAGGAAAATTAAATGTTTGAGATTGCTATTGTAATAGCTGTTGTGATTGCCTTAACTGAGTTTGTGAAAAAGATGGATATTATTCCTGTTAAGTTTCTACCTGCTCTCTCAGTATTACTGGGATTGATTGCAGGTCTTTTTTATGTTGATGTCGCTACTCTTCAGGAAAAAATCATGTTTGGTTTGATGATAGGTTTGTCAGCTGCAGGACTGTTTGATCAGTCTAAAATAGTCACGAAAAAATAGATGAATAGTTTTTGGCCAGAAGCTACTCCAATGTGAGTGGCTTCTTTATTTTCCTAAGAGAGGAGTGATACAAATGTGATTATATGCCGAATTGTACAGGCCACTATATAAAGATGCAGTAAAAATAATAGTAGAGGTGATTAAATTATGGTAAAAATGTTTCTTGATCCAGGACACGGTGGTACTGATCCAGGCGCAGTAGGAAATGGTCTTTATGAGAAGAATCTCACGTTGCAAATCTCAACGAGGATTCGAGATATCTTATTGAATGAGTATAATAATATCTCCATTCTAATGAGTAGAACAGGGGACCAGACAGTTTCATTAACTGAAAGAACTAACGCAGCAAATGCATGGGGAGCAGATTTCTTACTATCTGTTCATATCAATGCTGGTGGGGGGACAGGGTACGAAGACTATATTTATCCTGGTGTGAGTGCTCCAACTACGACTTACCAGGACATTATTCATGAAGAAGTAATGAAACAAGTAGATTTCTATGATCGTGGTCAGAAGCAAGCTAACTTCCATATGCTTCGGGAATCAGCAATGCCAGCACTTTTAACAGAGAATGGCTTCATTGACAATGTGAATGATGCTAATAAGCTAAAACAAGCTTCATTCATTGAAAATATTGCACGTGGGCATGCAAATGGTGTAGCAAGAGCGTTTAACTTACCTAAGAAAAGTACGGTTGTGTATCATACTGTAGTTTCAGGAGATACCGTATACTCTTTAAGTAGAACTTACGGAAGCACAATAGACCAAATAAAAGAATGGAACAACCTTGATGACAACTACACCATTTATGTTGGACAAGTTCTTAGAGTTAAGTAATAAGGAAGCATAAAAAGTATTAAAAGTGGAAATTATACTATTCCACCAAGAATCACTACAAAAAAAGCCCTTCAACCGAGAGGGGCTTTTTTACGTTGAAGCACTTGGAAAATTTTACAAATCGTAATTGAACTTACCTTAGGACAAGTCTATAATTTGATTATAGGTCTTTTTTATCAGTTTCAAAGGAGTGGTAGTTGTGTCCAAAGAACTAGATGTGATAATCCAAAAAACAATTGAAAAATATTACTTTACCGTTCGAATCTTAGGAAGCAATTCACCCAAAGCTAAAAGGCTACATCTAATTGTCAATGAACTTGTTGAAATGAAACAAAAAAATAATAAGTCTAAGTGACTTCATAATAAAATTTGCAAATTAACAGTGAAAACCCCATTATATTGAGGGCTTTAAAAAGGCAAATCATCTTTAATTATAGGTCTTGCTTTCTTCACAAGATCTGTAATATCGTTATCGTTATACGTCACTAGAAGAATTTCTGTCTTAAGATATCCAGTTTCTGATCTAATCTTATTGATCCATTCATAAGCAATAATGGCAGCTTTCCAGTCCGGGTCCTTTTTATATTCTCATTGATTAACCTGAAATGAACCTACACTCTCCGTTCTGCTACCTTCAATGTTGAGTCTAACTTTGATAGTTATAAACATATTATCCACAATACTTTCTTCTACATTTAGTTTTGCAATAAATCTCTTACTTCTTTATATTCTTCAATTGTGTGGTTAAATAACTTACTTTCTTTCAAATCATACTTCAAACTAAAGAAGACCATGTATATATTGTGCATTTCCTCGTTCATTAAGATATGTTCACCATCGGATTCAAATCCTTCTCCTAAATATTTTGAAGTGTAATCTTCTAATTTATCTATTTCCCATTGACCTACACCATTATTATTGGTCAACATTATATCATCAAATATCTCTATTAAGGTAAGTGTGTCTTCTTTAAATTGAGGATGAATTCCATCATATTTCACATAAGTTGGATATTTACCTACTAAACTTTCTGGTATAGAGTCTGCTTCCATGTATTCATGTAGTTGTTTTTTAACTTTATCGTAATTACTTTCTTCACTTGCTAGTCCCACATTTTCATCTAAAAAGAAGATTAAATCATCTATCTTTCTTACAATTCCTTTTTCAAGGTCGTTCATTTCATATGAATTTCCTGAGCCATCACTAAAACTCCCTGCTATATACTTCTTGTGGAATTTCTCGTGTAAATTTAACTCCTCTTCAGTTAGCTCTCTTTTTTCAGCCTTAGCTCCTTCAATCAATTCAACTATTTGATCAGTATCTTTTTTAAAATCATCGTGTATTAAACTAGCTTCTTTTGAGCAGCCAGCCAGGAAAAGCGTGGCAAGTATTAATAAGGCTACTTTCTTCAATTCTCTTCCTCCTTTAATTTATACAGGTCATCCAATTTTACGTTTAACAGCTTAGCAAGTTTCAGCAATTGTGGTACAGATGGATATGTTTTACCCGTACTCCAATTCGATAGTGTATTCTGAGATATTTCGAATATCTCACATATTTCTTTTCGTGAGTATCGAGATTGTTTGATATAGACCCCAATTAAACAAATGACCATGTTTATCACCCATTATATGTATTCAATACAAATATTTTTAATCCTTTCATAAATATTTTGGGAAAATCACAATATTTTTTGTAAGGACAGGCAACTTTCTAGGTGTTAGACCATAAACTCTATATCACAACTAAGAAAAGAGGTGATTCTTATGGAGGTGATCTCATTCCAGGACTTCATGAAAGGTTCTACAATTCAAGCTTTCATTTCCCCTGACCCTAATATATTTGAATGGGTTGACGTTGGATTTAACGCAACCTTAGTCTCTGCAGGAGTAATACTTACACTTGTTCTTTTAGAAAAGGCAGGTGTTTCTATTGATGACACTATAATTCGTTGGGTTATGCGTGCTTCTATTCCAATAGCTATTCTTTGGTTTATCTTCAAGCATAGCCTTATACATCATATCTTGGTGGGATGGTGAACTAGTATATGGGACAGTAGTTCCCATTATTAGAAATAACAAGTATATGAGCTTGTACAAAGTTATTCGTTCGTTATGAAACATCTTTAGGTTTTTCAACCTAAAGTCACCTTTTCGCCATTTCCTTCGTCAATGGACTTAAAGCTGAGGGGAGAGATAGATTTGGATTTTTACAAACGCTTGAATGAAAACAATCCCTTTTTACACAGTTCTGGTTACTTAAACGAATTGCTAAAAGCAACACACGACCAAGAGGATGTTTTTGAAATTATGACACATATCGAAAGGCATGATGCTGATGAAGTTTATAGCTATGCCGAAGTTCTTTACGAATGCCATAAAAAGCTTGAAAGTATTGAAAGAAAAAAGAAATGGTTTCAGAACAGGAACGAGGACATTATGGAGATTGTGAAGGATAAGCAGGAAAAGGAAGAGGAATTATTGTTAGTTTGGCATCCGAACTTAATTTCGTTCCAAGCAGCAAAAATGAGAAGGAGGAATTCTTGAATGATTGAATGGGTGATACCTTTAGCAGTAGGAGCAACGGCTTTTATTAAAACAAGTAAATCCGAAAAGAAAAAGATTGAGCATATCATGAAAAACGTGGGGTATGGAGTTAAAAAGAAGGACGAAATTTTGTACCCTAAATTCAAGGTCAAAGAAAGCCTTTTCGATGGAGATAAGCATGTAGGTGAAAAATACTGTTATACGGTTCCGCTTGGATTACCTGCAACCAAATTAGCTGAAATGGAGAAGAGTGTTAAGTTGTTCAGTGATGGTTTAAAGAGGCCAGTTGAAGTTTCATACCAAGAGGGATTACTCCAAATTTCAGTCTACAACAGCGTTCTTCCAACAATGTACCCTTATAGTACCTTACCTCCTAAAAACGATGAATGGACTGTACCTATGGGGATTCGATTCGATGGACTCATTTGGCACAACTTCGACTACGTTCCTCATATGACTGTTGCTGGAGTAACTAGATTTGGAAAATCTGTTCTTTTAAAAGTGATTATGACCTATCTCATAGAAAATCATCCAGATGATGTAGAGTTTTATATTATTGACTTAAAGGGTGGATTAGAGTTTGGACCTTATGAGAATTTAAACCAAGTAAGAGGAGTTGGTTCCAATGAAGAGGAAGCAGCTATCTTATTAGATGAAGTTCATGAAAGAATGCAAAGGATGTATAAATACTTTCGACACAATAATTGGTCAAACGTCGTAAACACACCCGAACAAAAGAGAATCTTTGTAATTGTTGATGAAGCAGCTCAACTTACCCCAGAAAAATGGATGTCGAAGGAACATAAAAAACTATTAAGTATGTGCCAATACTATCTTGGAGAAATTGCTCGTATTGGTGGAGCTTTAGGGTTTCGAGAAATATTCTGTACTCAATATCCAACAGCAGACACACTCCCACGCCAAATAAAACAAAATGCAGATGCAAAAGTAACATTTAGACTCCCAACTGGATATGCCTCTTCAGTAGCTATAGACGACACAGGAGCCGAAGAACTACCTAGCGACATAAAAGGTCGTGCATTATTTAAAACCCATGAACTAAAAGAAATGCAAGTTCCTTTTATTAGTGATAAAGAAATGAGAGCGAGACTAAAGAACTGGGAGGTACGGAAAGATGGTACTAACCCAAGCACAAGTAAAGAGAAACAGACAAGAGAGGATTCTTTATACTTTAGATAGGCTTGGTTTTGCTACTACTAGTCAGCTTCAAGAAATTCATAAACTTGGCCAAAAAAGAAATACATTGCGGATCATCAAAGAAATGGAATCCTATCTTCATAAAAAATCCCATCCTGAAAGATATGGAGAAAATGTTTATTATCTTAACCCACTTGGGAGAGAAGTAATAGGTACGTCTAAAGAGAGGAAGTGGAACGCTGAAATTGTTGAGCATTATCTTATGCGTAATGATTTCTTTATTTACTTAGGATGCCCTCAGAATTTTGAAATTGAGCGGGAGATAGTAATGAAACTAAAAGAAGGGAACACCCACCGAGAAGAAATCATTCGTTGTGATGCTTTGTATAAAAAAGAGGAAGTGATGTATTTTTTAGAAGTAGATCGAACTCAATCAATGTCTGAGAATAAGAAGAAAATAGAGAGATACAAAAAAGCATCTGATATCATTAAAAAGAAATTTTCCAATTCTCCAGTAATTGTTTTTTACACTGGGAGCAAAATAAGGAAGATTAACATTGAAAAAAATCTAGAAAAAACAGGTCTGAAATATGAAATTTATTCTAGAGAAGAAATATAGTATCCACACTTTATCCTCAGTATTATCACTTTTCGTGCTAACCAAATTGCTAACCAAATTGCTAACGGAATTGCTAACACTAAACGGAAAGAATAGTATGAAAAATAGAAATTTTAATTTAGGGGTTGCATACTTGTTAGGTTCCTGTATATAATAAAACTCGTCACTGCGACTGACACCGAAATGGTAAGGAAGAGGTCACCGGTTCGAGCCCGGTTGGAAGCTTTCCTATTTTACGACATTGGCCCGTTGGTCAAGTGGTTAAGACACCGCCCTTTCACGGCGGTAACACGGGTTCGAATCCCGTACGGGTCACCACTTATATTATAAAATAATAGTTTTATGGAGGATTAGCTCAGCTGGGAGAGCACTTGCCTTACAAGCAAGGGGTCGGCGGTTCGATCCCGTCATCCTCCACCATCTCTTTTGGAGGGGTAGCGAAGTGGCTAAACGCGGCGGACTGTAAATCCGCTCCCTCAGGGTTCGGCGGTTCGAATCCGTCCCCCTCCACCATTTTCTTTTTAAGAAACACATAATTTCTTAAATGAAGTACATACTAATTATTGTAATATTGGGCTATAGCCAAGCGGTAAGGCAACGGACTTTGACTCCGTCATGCGTAGGTTCGAATCCTGCTAGCCCAGCCAAGAGCCATTAGCTCAGTCGGTAGAGCATCTGACTTTTAATCAGAGGGTCGAAGGTTCGAGTCCTTCATGGCTCATAATTGACCTTGATACAAAATTGTGTCAAGGTCCCTTTTCATATTAAGTGGGGCCTTAGCTCAGCTGGGAGAGCGCCTGCTTTGCACGCAGGAGGTCAGCGGTTCGATCCCGCTAGGCTCCACCATACATACAATTGTGTCTTCTACCTTATACTCTTGAGAGTATGAGGTTTTTTTGTGTTATTTGGGTTTGATGTAGGTAGTTGATTTGCGTTGATTCTTTGGCAGTAGGTTCATCCCAATGAGTAATCTTCTAGCAATAAACCTTGAGGACAGCCGTAACAAAGTTTGACACTCTTTAACTGAGATGGAAGGGAAAATGGACAGGTAACTGTTTATTATATGAATGTGAGCATTTTTGGAATGAAAGAGGCATCGATTACAGAACCATGTAGAGGATTGTCTTTTTAAGATATCCTGATTGCAGTTAGGACAAGTAATTCCATTCATTAAGTCTGACTTTTGAAGATTATAAAATTCCATAGCATCAAAAGGAGCCGGGGTGTGTTGTTCCTTAATTAAGCTCAATAGTTTCTTCCTGATATAAGGAGTGACAATTTCTTTAGTGTGGTTAACTGACAGTGCGTCTATTTTATTTGGAATTTGTTCAGCATGGTAAACATATTTGAAAATAGAAGATGGGCCATGCAAGATGGTTTCTGGAGAACGGATGGAGACTAAGTGGTAACAAGGGATTTCTTTTTGAAAGTGATTATTAAACCATTGTTGGAATTGAACTTTTTGTCGTTGTGCTTGGAGTATCGGGTTTGGTATTCCACCTGTAAAATATTCGGATTTGCGGGTTACTTGGCCTGAAATAGAATCAAAATGTAGTTCACCATACATACTTTTTGATTCAATTATTATGGCGAACTTAGAACTAATAATTAATGTATCCACTTGGAAATACTGTTTAACATCGTTTAAAAGCCTTACACCAGGAATGATGTAATAATGGTTTGGTATAAAGTTTAAATGGTAGTCCAGTTCTAATTCTCCTTTATAACCGGCATTATTTTTTTTGTAATTCACCTCAATTTCTTTGTATTTTTCATGGTTCTTTGGAATGAGGGTTAACAACGCCTTTTCCATAGTAAGCTGGAGTGGTTCTTCTCCACTTTTTGTGAACATTAAAGCCCACCATTATTATAGAAAATAAAAAACCTGTTTAAAAGTTGTGAATCTAATTAGGTGAGTGCGAAAAAATGGATTTAAGTGCGGAAATCGTTAATTGAGTGCGGAAAACAGATTTTGAGTGCGAAAAGTAACTTTTGGGTGCGAATATCAATTTGAGTGCGAAAAGTAACTTTTGAGTGCGATAAAATCAGAGTTGAGTGCGACAAAATAAATTTTAGTGCGCCACCTTTCCTTTTATAAAGAGCCAGCCGTCCTGTTCAAGCCAGCCTCCCCTTTTAGGGGGAGCTGTACTAAATTTGAGTGCGCCACCCCAAATAAAGAAATCCCCCACCCCCGCATATATATACACCAACATGTCGAGTTGAGTCATCCCCTCGTAACCGTTTACAATTATTAAAAAGGGTGAAAAGGAGAGGGGTCATATGATGCAGAGAAAGAAGATTGGAATGATCGGGGTTCCGATGGATATGGGGCAGCAGCGACGTGGTGTAGATATGGGGCCAAGTGCGATTCGTTATGCTGGTGTAGTTGAGAGATTAGAAGAGTTAGGGTTTGACATTGAGGATATAGGAGATTTAGAGATTGGAAGAAGGGAAAAAACAATTGTGGAACGTTCCAATCTACGAAACTTAAAGGCAGTATTAGAGGCTAATGAACTACTTCATGAAAAAGTGTCGGAAGTGATAAAGCAAGGTATGTTCCCACTAATTTTTGGTGGAGACCATAGTATTGCGATGGGTACTCTTGCTGGCGTTGCAGAGCATCATAAAAACTTAGGGGTCATTTGGTATGATGCACATGGTGATTTAAATACCGAGGAAACTTCACCGTCAGGGAATATTCATGGTATGCCATTAGCAGTTAGCCTTGGTTTAGGACATCCTTCATTAACGAATATTGGAGGGTATTCACCGAAAGTGAAGCCGGAGAATATCGTTATTATTGGAGCGAGAGCCCTAGACGACGGAGAAAAGCAGCTAATTAAAGAAATGGGCATAAAAACATATACGATGCATGAGGTTGACCGTTTAGGAATGACAAAGGTTATGGAAGAAACGATCGCTTACCTCAAAGATAAAACAGATGGCGTACATCTATCTCTTGATTTGGATGGGCTAGATCCGGATGATGCACCTGGAGTTGGAACTCCGGTAGCGGGAGGATTAAGTTATCGTGAAAGCCATTTGGCAATGGAAATGCTTGCTGAATCTAACATAATAACGTCTGCAGAATTTGTTGAAGTCAATCCGATTCTTGATGAAAAGAATAGAACAGCTCAAGTAGCAGTGGCTTTAATGGGCTCACTGTTTGGAGAGAAGTTACTATAGATGAGCTTGGACAAGAGGCAGAACCAACTTATGGTTCTAGCCTTTTTATTATTTGGAAGTTTCTATAAAAAAATTTCTCGAAATATGTAAAAATCAGTCATTTTTCTGATACGATAGGAAAGGAAAATATTTTTTTATAAAAAATTTGAAACTATAAACGGCCTTGTTCGTATACATATGTAGCCGCATGAGCGGAGGTTAGTAAATTGGATGTCATAGTTAAACAAAGAATAAAGCAAGTCATTAAGGGAGATCAGAACGCCTTTGCAGAGATCGTTGAGTTATACAAAGACAAGGTGTTCCAATTATGCTATCGGATGCTGGGGAATAGACATGAAGCAGAAGATATGGCACAAGAAGCCTTTCTCCGAGCATACGTTAATATTACAAAGTTTAATCAATCGAGGAAGTTTTCTACTTGGTTGTATCGCATTGCAACAAATTTATGTATTGACCGAATACGAAAGAAAAAGCCAGATTATTATCTAGATGCTGAGGTTCCCGGAACGGATGGTCTTAACATGTATTCACAAATAGAAGCAGATACAGTTAGGCCTGAAGAGGAAGTAGAAAATCTAGAGCTTCAAGAGGTCATTCAAACAGAAATACTAAAATTACCAGATAAATATCGCTCCGTAATTGTGCTAAAGTATATTGAAGAGCTACAATTACAAGAAATTAGTGAAATATTAGAGATTCCATTAGGTACTGTAAAGACAAGAATTCACCGAGGACGCGAGGCACTAAGGAAACAATTACGGAATGTGTAAGAGTAAGAGAGGGTGATGATCATTGGGAAAGTGCCCAGAACATATCGTCGAGTATATGCACGAATACCTTGATGATGAGATATCTAGTGCTCAAGAAGCTGAATTGAGGAGCCATTTACAATCTTGTGTAGAGTGCCAGAAACACTTTCATGAATTAAAAAAAGCCATTGCTCTTGTACAAAGTACTTCACATATACAAGCACCAAGCGATTTTACAGCCAATGTAATGAGTCGTCTACCGAAAGAGAAGAAAAGAGTATGGGTGCAACGCTGGTTTAGGGCTCATCCTTTTATTACAGCCGCGTCGTTGTTTATCTTCTTAATGTTAGGGAGCTTAATGTCCTCTTTTAACGCGAATGATGATTTTTCAGTAAGTAATCATTCCAATATTATTGTAGAAAATAATACAGTAATTGTCCCAGAAGGTGAAACGGTTAATGGCGACCTAGTTGTAAAGAACGGAAAACTTCGAATAGAAGGTAAAGTAGAAGGAAATGTTACAGTAATAAATGGTGAAAGATACATGGCATCTGCCGGTGAGGTAACAGGTAATATTCAAGAAATTAACGAAGCATTTTCTTGGATGTGGTTTCATATTAAGAAAACAGTAAACAATGTAATAGAAGCGTTTGAATAAAAGTCGCTCCGTCTTGAGCGGCTTTTTTAATAATAAAAAAAAGTTATCCCTGCGTAATGTTTTTGAAATCTAGTATAAAAACAAGATATGATATAATGTAAAAGTTAAACAAAAAATAGTTGTAAGCTGCATCTGTTTACTTGGAGGAAGACATATGCCATTTGCAGATTACTTTGCAAATTTCACAATACTTGATTACATATCTAATATCGTTGATGTTTTGTTAGTTTGGTACGTCATCTATAAACTGATTACGGTTATCCGTGGTACAAAGGCAGTACAATTACTGAAAGGAATTTTCGTTATTGTAATTGTACAGAGCTTTAGTGGTTTCCTCGGATTTAAGACATTAGGTTGGATGATGGAACAGGCACTAACATGGGGGTTTTTAGCCGTTATTATCATTTTCCAACCCGAACTGCGTCGTGCCTTGGAACAGCTTGGTAGAGGAAAGTTATTCTCTAAGAGCGGAATTCAAGAAGAGGAAGAACAGAAGCAGATCGTGGAAAGCATTGTTAAAGCGGTAGGATACATGGCGAAACGAAGAATCGGTGCTCTAATATCCATTGAGCGAGAAACGGGCTTAAGTGATTATATTGAAACTGGGATTTCGTTAGAGTCAAATGTGTCATCAGAACTACTCATTAACATCTTTATTCCGAACACTCCACTACATGATGGAGCTGTTGTCATACAAAAAAATCGAGTAGCTGCTGCTGCCTGTTACCTTCCATTATCGGAGAGTCCTTATATTTCAAAAGAGTTAGGTACTAGGCATAGAGCTGCACTCGGAATTAGTGAGGTAACGGACAGTATAACGATTGTTGTATCTGAAGAGACAGGGAGTGTTTCCGTTACAAAAAATGCGGAATTACACCGTGATTTAACGATGGAAGCATTCTCAGAGTTACTCCAGAATGAGATTATACACACCACTAAGGTAAGACAACCTTCCTCTTCAAAGTGGGCCTTTAGGGGGAAAAATGATGGATAAGTTAATGGATAGTCCGTGGTTTTTACGTATTTTGGCGCTATTGTTGGCTATGTTGTTGTATATATCTGTAAATTTACCTCAAAATGATTCTGTTCGAGATTCCAATACAGGTGAGAATAGTGAAACACTTACGGATGTTCCTGTGAACCTTTATTATGATACAGATAACCTTGTTGTAACAGGAGCTCCCAAAACGGTAACTTTAAATATTGAAGGGCCAAGAAGTATTGTCCAATCGGCTACTAAATTACGAGATTTTGAAGTATACATTGATTTAACAGATGCAGAGATTGGAAAGCAAGAAGTAGAGGTCCAAATTCGAAATTTATCGGAAAAACTAACAGCTACTTTAGACCCGACGTATGTGACGGTTTCGGTTCAAGAGAGAGTCACGAAAGAATTCACAGTTGAAGCCGAATATAATGCTGATTTATTGCAGGAAGGCTTTTCTGCCGGTCAACCTAGTGTGGAACCAAAGACTGTTAAAATAACAGGAGCTAAAGACACCATCGAACAAATTTCTTATGTAAAAGCAACATTAGAAACGAATGGCACTCTTGATAGTACGGTCACAAGGGAAGCTAGAGTACAAGTATTAGACCGCTTACTAAATAAACTCGATGTTATCGTGGAACCTGAAGTAGTTGAAGTAACCATTCCGATTAGAGCAATAGAAAAAAATGTACCAATAAATATAAAAAGAGTCGGAGTTGCACAAGAAGGAATTACAATTGAGTCCATGACTCTATCCACCGATACAACCAAAGTAAGAGCAGTCAGTCAGCAAGTCCTAGATTCCATTCAGGATTTAGAAGTGACAGTGAACTTACGTGACATTATTGAGTCAAAGGACATAACGGTACCGCTTGAAGTTCCGGAAGGTGTTCTATTGATGGAGCCCGAACAAGTAACGCTGTCTGTTGAAGTGACGAAAACCGTTACACTTTCTACAGTTCCTATTAGTATTGAAGGTCTGGGTGAAAATGAGGTTGCAGCATTTTTAAATCCTGAAAATGGTGCGGTGAATGTGACCTTAACAGGAAGTCCCACTTTAATCAATGGTATTGAAGCTAGTGATCTTCAAGTTGAAATAGATGTTTCTGAGTTGGACGCTGGAGAGCATGAGGTCGACGTAATAATAACGGTCCCTGAAACAATAGATTGGGAAATTTCACAAACAACAGCTCGAATTGTTATTCAAGAAAACACAGAAAGTTAGTTGGAAATTGAAATAAAGGAGCGAAAGTCAATGGGTAAATATTTTGGAACGGATGGAGTAAGAGGAGTAGCGAA
Organism: Bacillus carboniphilus; assembly: GCF_039522365.1. Taxonomy (GTDB): domain Bacteria; phylum Bacillota; class Bacilli; order Bacillales; family JC228; genus Bacillus_BF; species Bacillus_BF carboniphilus. The sequence goes on from NZ_BAAADJ010000001.1 coordinate 44,026, forward strand.
TTCAGAACTTACGCCAGAGTTAGCATTTAAATTAGGTAGATTTGGTGGATATGTGTTAACGAAGGATAAAGATCGCCCAAAGGTATTAATTGGCCGTGACACAAGAATATCTGGTCATATGTTAGAAGGTGCACTTGTAGCAGGACTATTATCTATCGGGGCAGAGGTCATGAGACTTGGCGTTATTTCGACACCAGGGGTGGCTTACCTAACTAAGTTTTTGGGAGCAGAAGCGGGAGTTATGATTTCTGCTTCCCATAATCCTGTAGCCGATAACGGCATTAAGTTTTTTGGACCAGATGGTTTTAAGCTTTCCGATGATCAAGAGCAGGAAATTGAGGAACTATTAGATATGGAACAAGATACTTTACCACGACCAGTAGGGAAAAATTTAGGTCAGGTCAATGACTATTTTGAAGGTGGTCAAAAGTATCTGCAGTACCTAAAGACAACGGTGGAGGAAGACTTTACGGGTATTCATATCGCCTTAGATTGTGCCCATGGAGCTACTTCTTCCTTAGCAACGCATCTATTTGCTGATTTAGATGCAGACCTTTCGACAATGGGAGCAACTCCTAATGGAATCAATATCAATGAGGGAGTCGGATCTACCCATCCAGAGGCACTAGCTCAATTTTTAAAAGAAAAGAATGCAGATATAGGTCTTTCTTTTGATGGAGATGGAGATCGTTTAATTGCCATTGATGAAAATGGAGATATTGTAGACGGCGATCAGATTATGTATATTTGCGCCAAGTACCTTAAGGAAGATGGACGATTAAGACAAAATACTGTAGTTTCAACCGTTATGAGTAACCTTGGCTTCTATAAGGGCTTAGAGGAATATGGAGTTGAAAGTGTTCAAACTGCAGTAGGAGACCGCTATGTTGTGGAAGAAATGAAGAAAAATGGTTATAACTTAGGTGGAGAACAGTCTGGCCATATCATTTTCTTAGACTATAATACAACTGGCGACGGTCTTTTAACCGGGTTACAGCTTGTAAATATTCTTAAACTTACAGGAAAGCCTCTTTCAGAACTTGCAAATGAGATGAAAAAATTCCCTCAGAAGCTAGTGAATGTAAGAGTTACTGATAAATATCATGTGACTGAAAATGATAAAGTAAGCCAAGTGATTGAGCAAGTTGAACAAGAGATGAATGGAAATGGTCGTGTGCTTGTTAGACCATCTGGTACAGAACCATTAGTACGTGTCATGGTCGAAGCATCTACAGAGCAATTGTGCCAAGAATATGTAGAGCGCATTTCATCTGTCGTTAAAGAAGAAATGGGGCTTACGGAATAACAAAGATATGCATAAGTGGAACCAACCCATTCCCTTATGCATATTTTTTTATATACCCCTCTTTTTAGGAGTACCAAAAACTCCCTTACATGGATATAGGGTTATGAGTTGACGGTACTACCTAGGTCATGTATTATGATAGCTATGTTTTGTATCACTACAAGCGGGGTAAACAGAGCATAGACCAATAGAAAAGGAGGGGCGAAGAGAAAAGTAATTAAAGCGCCAGGACTAAACAAGAGTTGTTTAGTTGACGAGGAGAAGGACGATCGAAATTATCGGCGGGTGCCTTCCAGTTGTTCTACACAACTGAGACTCTTTTCTTAAAACAGAAAGGTGACTTTCTGCACAAAGGAGAAGGGATGTAGACCGCTTCATTTGAATGCTAACTAGTCATTAAACTAGAAAAAGCATCGAAGACCAAAACAGAGATAAGGGGGCAATTGGATTGCCCTCATAATATTGTGGCTTCCTTTTGCTCCCTTTCGATTAGGAGGAAAATGAAGTATGTGTGGAATCGTTGGATTTATTGGAAATGTAGATGCGAAAGAAATTCTATTAAAAGGTCTAGAAAAGCTAGAATATAGAGGATATGACTCTGCAGGGATTGCTGTGCAGACAGGTGAAGGTGTTAAGGTATTTAAAGAAAAGGGGCGAATTGCTGACTTACGCGCAATCGTCGATGCAGGTGTAGTAGCCAATACAGGAATTGGCCATACACGCTGGGCAACCCATGGTGAACCAAGTCGTGAAAATGCTCACCCTCATCAAAGTACGACTGAACGCTTTACCCTTGTGCATAATGGAGTGATTGAAAACTACCTTCAGCTAAAGCGCGAGTATCTAGTAGATGTTTCGTTTAACAGTGAGACAGATACAGAAATCATTGTTCAACTTATTGAAAAATGGGTCAATGATGGTTTATCTGTTGAAGATGCCTTCCGTAAAACATTAACACTGTTACATGGATCATATGCACTTGCTCTTTTAGACCGTGAGAATGACGAAACCATCTTTGTTGCAAAAAATAAGAGCCCTCTTCTTGTAGGATTAGGTGACACTTTCAATGTTGTAGCAAGTGACGCGCTTGCTATGCTTCAAGTAACTGATCAGTTTGTTGAGTTAATGGATAAAGAGGTTGTGATTGTAACTAAAGATTCAATCCAAATCCAAAAGCTTGATGGTGAAGTAGTAGAACGTGCTCCTTTCACTGCAGAATTAGATGCTAGTGACATTGAAAAGGGAACGTACCCTCACTACATGTTAAAGGAAATTGATGAGCAACCTGTCGTAATGAGAAAGATTATTCAAGCGTACCAGGATGATGCGGGTGAATTAACAATTGATCCCGAAATTGTTGCAACGCTTAATATGTCAGACCGCATTTATATCATCGCAGCAGGAACAAGCTACCATGCTGGTTTAGTAGGTAAAGAATTCATTGAAAAAATGGCAAAGGTACCTGTCGAAGTACATGTAGCGAGTGAATTCGCCTATAACACACCGCTTCTATCTGAGAATCCATTATTCATCTTTATCTCTCAAAGTGGTGAAACGGCAGATAGTCGTGCTTGTCTGGTTCATGTAAAAGAACTAGGGCATCCTGCATTAACGATTACAAATGTTCCAGGTTCAACTTTGTCTCGTGAAGCAGACTTTACTTTACTCCTACATGCAGGACCTGAGATTGCCGTAGCTTCAACAAAGGCTTATACAGCACAGCTAGGCGTCCTTTCTATTCTTGCTTTTGTAACTGGTAAAGCACGAGGTCTGGACATAGAGATTGACTTGGTTCAAGAGTTAGGTATTATTGCGAATGCGATGGAAGTCCTTTGTGATGATAAAGAAGAAGTTGAATATATTGCTCGCGAATATCTATCTGTTACAAGAAATGCATTCTTCATCGGTCGTGGCCTTGATTACTATGTTGGCCTTGAAGGTGCGTTAAAGCTCAAAGAGATTTCCTATATCCAAGCAGAAGGTTTTGCTGGTGGAGAATTAAAGCACGGTACGATTGCTCTAATTGAAAATGGAACACCAGTTATTGCCTTGGCGACTCAACCAAAAGTAAACTTGAATCTCCGTGGAAATGTTAAAGAAGTAGTTGCTCGTGGAGCTCATGCTTGTATTATTTCCATGAAAGGCTTAGAAGACGAAGATGATCGTGTCGTTCTACCAGAAGTAAATGAAGTATTAACACCCCTTATCTCCGTAGTACCATTACAGCTACTTGCTTACTATGCAGCGCTACACAGAGGTTGTGACGTGGATAAACCAAGGAACCTTGCGAAGAGCGTGACAGTTGAGTAAGAGTTTATGAAATAAATAGACCTTGTGTGGTTTTATAAAAAAGATTGATCACTTAAAACAAAGTTCGATTGTTTGAATTAAAGATTGATTATTTGTAATAAAGTTTGATTAAAAGCAACCTCTTCGGTATGATTTCCGTAAGAGGTTGCTTTTTTTAGTACATAATAGGAAATTAATTGTAATTTTTACTTACTTGAAAGTTAATAAAAGGATTTAATATTTTTTGAGTAGGAGGATGAAAAGTGCCCAAGCGAAAACGTTCGCCCTCTATTAATAAAAAACACAAAGATGATCGTGGACGAGGATTAGGTTTAGAATACAAACCATGGATTACAATTCAAGATGTTCCTTCATTAGGTAGATCAACACGTCTAAAAGGGATTAAAATACCAAGACAATTTGAATTTCTTTCAGATTTAGAACGAAACTACTTTTATTTGTTGGAATATTCCAACTTAGTGGTTGATATACGGGAACAATATCCTTTATTGCCCATTGAAGAAACGATTATGATTGCTGATGAGCTAGGTATTAAACATCCAGCTGACCCAAAAACAAATGAGCCAATTATTATGACAACAGACTTTTTAGTAACCATTAGTGAAAACAAGAATCATCAAAATTTAGCTCGAACATTAAAATATAAGGATGAACTAATGAATGAACGAGTTCTAGAGAAATTTGAGATTGAGCGTGTTTATTGGGAACGACAAGATGTTGATTGGGGCATTGTGACCGAGTTAGAGATACCTAAAGAAATGGCACATAATATTGCGTTTGTTCATGGCTATGCAGACCTTTCAGTTATTGAAGGATTTGAAGAAGTTACTGAAGATGACATAGAAGAAATGAGTATTCACTTTATTAATAGGTTATTAGTAGAACATCGAGCAGTAAAACAGATCGCTAAAGAGTTTGAAATAAACTATGGTATGGCTGTTGGTTGTGGTCTTTCTCTATTTAAACATCTAATAATAACAAAGGCAATTGAATTAGATTTATTAGAAAAACTTGATGTAAGTCAAATCCAGCAAATAAAAGAAGTGCGTAAAGATTTTTCAGAGAAGGTGAGAGCAATATGATTTTTTACAATCAGGTGTACCAATTTACAGGTAAGGAAGAAAAAAATCGTATTCGTGTCATCGCTATTGACGATCCAATTGTTTATTTTGTCGAGTTACATGGAAATACATCAATGCCCAAAAAGGCGGTTATCTCTGATATTGAGACGGAAGTACAGAGTGAGTTACTAATTCCAATTCCAGACCCATTTGCCAAAAGCTATTCAGATAAAGATTTAACTGAAAAACAAATTCAAAAGCGTGATGAGGATTGGCAAGTTGTTTCAGAGGGTTGGGATAAGTACAAAAAATCACTGCTCATTAGAAAAGAAAGGGATGCAATTTTTGAACAAATTGCCAAGCAGCACCGCATCGCTAAAATAAAGGTAAAGCGGATTTTTACTCGTTTTTGGCAGCGAGGTTTAAATAGGAATGCTCTTCTTCCTGATTATATATATTCGGGTGGTAAAGGTAAAGAAAGGCAGCTAGCTTTAGCTAAAGTAGGTCGCCCAAGAAAATATTCATCCACTAAACAAGGAATTAATATTACGGATAATGTTAAGAAGCAGTTTGATTATGTAGTGAAAAAATATTATCGCAATAAACAACAACTATCTCTTACCGAAACGTATGAATATTTGTTAAGAGAATTTTACTCAGACAAGTATTATGAAGGCAATAAACCTAAATATAAGATTTGGGAGGAGTCAAAAATCCCTACGTTTCACCAGTTTTACTATTGGTTTAAAAAATTGGAAGATCCAAAGCTTGATTTTCAATTAAGGCATAATCAAAAGGAATTTGAGTTGAAGTATAGACCAATCTTAAGTAACTCAGCTTTAGAAACAGATGGTCCGGGTACCAGGTTCCAAATTGATGCGACTATTGCAGATATTTATTTAGTGAGTTCTTTTGATCGAAATTTAATTATAGGTCGCCCAGTTGTATATGGAGTAATAGATGTATATTCCCGCTTGTTGACTGGTATTTACGTTGGTTTAGAAGGTCCGTCATGGATAGGTGCAATGATGACTTTAGATAATATGGTTATGGATAAAGTAGAGTTTTGTAAGAAATTTGGTATTTCAATTGATGAATCCCAATGGCCAGCCCACCATCTACCAGAAATAATAATAGCAGACCGTGGAGAATTTGAAGGATATTCAGTTGAAAATCTTATCAATAATTTAAATATCAAAATTGAAAATACATCTCCTTACCGTGGTGATTTAAAGGGAATTATTGAACGTCAATTCCGTACAATTAACGGAAAAATAAAAAGAAAAGCTCCTGGTGCTATACAAAAAGAATACCGTGAACGTGGAGATAAAGACTATCGTTTAGATGCGAGTTTAAACCTTGAGGAGTTTACTAAAATTATAATCCATCTTGTCTTACACCATAATCAAAATATCATTGATAAATATCCGTTAGAAAAAGAAATGATATCAGTAGGATTAACAGCTACACCAATTAATTTATGGAATTGGGGTATTGAAAATAAAAAAGGTAGTCTGCAGGTCATCCATAACCAAAACATTTTGAGGTTGAATTTATTACCTAAAGGAAAAGCAAGAATAACAAGAGCAGGGATCAAATTTAGGGGTTTATCGTACGGGGCTGAAAGGGCGTTAAATGAACAATGGTATTTTAAAATGAGAAATCATAGTATCGAGATAGTATTCGACCCACGTGATATGAGTAAAATATATATTCCTCATACAGACGGACGTGGTTTCGATACTTGCTATTTATTAGATACTAGTTCCCAATATAAAGGTAATACTCTCGAAGAAATTGAATATTATCATGAACTTATTCAAGAAGCTAGACATCAAGAAGCTAATAAGCAAAAAGAAAACACACTTAACATGGATGGAGCAATAGAATCTATTATCCAAAAGGCAAAGAAAGAGAAAAAACAAACAATTGTCTCTAATGTTAGCAAGGCTGAGAAAGTGAAAAACATTAGTGCGAATAGACAAGCCGAAAAAATAATGAATCGTGAAGAAGAGAAATTCACTTTAACAGAAAAGCCTATAATAGATACTTGTCAGGTCGTCGAGTTTACTAAAAAAAATTCAGAAACTGTGGAAATACCCAAAAAATCAACCTCACGTCTAATGGATAAATTACGGAAGAAGCGAGATGAGGAATTTGGAAAAGATCAATAACCTTGTATTAAAGGGTGATTTTGAGGAAGCCGACTATAAGGATCAAGCTTTGACTGAGTATAGTAATAACCCTTTTATTAAAGCCCTTCCATTTATTTTTAGCGAAGACGATGTACTAGACCGATTTATGGTCACACCTCGTATAACTGAACAAGATAAGCAAAGTGAGACAAATATTCGTTACCATGTACTGAAACGAATTAAAAATTTCATTCAACCCCTGCCAATTCATTTTGAAGTAGAACGCCGGTTATCAACTTTAATTCGCAGAGGTTACTTGGCACGTAATCCTTTAGATAAATCATTTTTCGAGCGTATTCGTGTATTACACCAGTTACGTGAAGATGAAGAAGAAGCACATAAATATATTGATGAGAGATTGAATTACATTCGTTCAACAGCTGATAGTTTATCAATCATTGGGATTTCGGGTATTGGTAAAACGACTGCTATTGAACGACTTTTGTTAATGTATCCGCAAGTCATTAAGCATGAATTATATGAAGGGCAACCTTTTAATCGAACACAAATTGTCTGGCTTAAAATAGATTGTCCTTATGATGGTAGTTTATCGACCTTATGTAAAGGTTTCTTTAAAGCAATTGATGATTTATTAGGTACACGTTATTTAGAGAAATTCGGTTATTTAAATCGTGTAACCTCAACAATGTTATTACACATGACATCGTTAGCGAGTATGTACGGGATTGGAGTTCTTGTCATTGATGAGATTCAGCATTTGCTACATTCTAAAAATGATCAAGAAGAAATGCTAAATTTCTTTGTAACATTATCAAATACTGTCGGTATTCCAACCGTCTTAATTGGTACCTCTAAAGCACAACAACTGTTCAAAGGTAACTTCAGACAAGCACGGCGAGCAGCAAGTGAGGGTTCTATTATTTGGGACCGTATGTCAGAGAATAGTGAAGAATGGGAATTCTTTTTAGAAACTCTTTGGGAGTTTCAATGCTTAAAGACACGCTCAGAGCTTACAGAAGATGTTAAAAAGACATTTTATGAGGAATGTCAGGGAATCACTTCAGTTGCCGTAAACTTGTTCATTTTAGCTCAGGAACGAGCTTTATTTGATGAAACGAATGAAGAAGAAAAGCTTACCCCCCAAGTAATAAAGAAAACAGCAAGAGAAGACATGAAAATCATCCAGCCAATGCTTAATGCACTTCGTAAAAATGATCTAAAGGCAATGTATAAATATGAGGATATAATGATTAATTTGGATGAATTGATGATTAATAATAAAATGAATAGTGAATATGAAGGACGTATTAAAGAAGCCATGAAAGAGCGTCAGAATACAATACATTATAAACGGCAGGATATAATACAAAATTTAAGTATTGAAGTAGCTTCTATAGGTATTTTTGATGCAATTTCTTCAAAGCAGATTAATAAAGCAATAGAAAAAATTGTTGTAGAATCAATTATTGATACAGATTTCAATGTATTAAAGAGTCAAGCAATAAAAGAGTTAATGGAATTAAACGAAAAAGCAAAAGAACAAAAAGAGAGTCAAATTCCATCTACCAGGTTGTTGCCATTATTGCAAATAAGAGAAAGTGCGTTAAAGCAGAAATTACACTCATATGAAGTGTTTTTATCTAAAGGTTATATTAAAAATGCAATTCAAGAGTTTTATTAGGCACTAGAGTATTATTAGAAAAAACTCAGTTGTAGAAATGTTGATAAATTAGATGTGAAGTGGAAGCTGCCAAGAAGATTTAGCAAAAAACAAAAAATCCCAAGAATGCTTAAATACTACATTCTTGGGATTTCCATGTCGGAGAAACTGCTCAAAAAGACTTTGGGTCCCCCCTTTTTACCTGTCTTAATGAATTAACGTCCCCAATAGTCAAAATATTTATTTTCTAACTATTTCAGATTCCCCGTTCAATCCACGTTTGCACTTGTAAATTGCTCCCTCTACTATGCTATGTTATATTGTAATTGAATTTTGAATCCTTTCAGAATCCTCGCAATTCCACTTTTATCCGCTTTTATCTTTTTTACTTTTCCATAAAAAAAAAAAACAGAAAGCTAAAATGAAGGGAGATAAGGATGACCAATAAAATACATCCGGATTTTCACCAAGAAGAAAATCGATTAGGATACACAAAAAAATATATCGAGTATGTTTTAAAGGCTGCTGAACTGAATCAAGGAAATTACAAAGAGAATATTAAACAAGCGATGGTTGATCTTGATTATTTAGATAGTAGTTTAAGTTATATCAATATACTAACAAACAGCAAGTTTTTAGACATGGCTTCCACTGAATTCGAGACTTTGAAGAGAATTAAAGATAAGCCTTATTTTGCTCGCATTAACTTTAAGAAGACCAGTAAGAATACAGAGGACGTTTACTATATTGGTAAAACATCATTATATGAAAAGGAAACACAAGAACCCATTATTATAGATTGGCGATCTCCAGTTGCCAATGTCTATTATGATGGGCGTTTAGGGGACGTTTCCTATGAGTCCAATGATAAGACAGTGAATGGTTTTCTCTCTTTAAAAAGGCAATATAAAATTGAAGACGGTAAACTTATTGATTGTCAAGACGTTGACCTGACTACAACTGATGAATTACTTCAAGATTCTCTATCCGGAAAAGCCGACAGTCGCCTGACTGAAATTGTATCTACCATACAAGCGGAGCAAAACCAAGTGATTAGGGCAGACTTAAATCGCCCTATTATTGTTCAAGGTGCTGCTGGAAGTGGGAAAACGACGATTGCCCTACACCGAATTTCATATTTTATCTATCAATATGCTGAAAAATTCAGACCTGAGCAACTTATGATTATAGCTCCTAATAAAATGTTCATTGACTATATTTCGGATGTACTGCCTGAGTTGGGAGTAGATAAAATAAGGCAAGCCACTTTTATCGATTTTGTAAAAGAGTGTATTGGTAAAAAACTTAAAGTCGTTAACCCTGAACAGAAACTCATTTCTTTCCTCAATAAAGAGGTAGAAAATGAAAAGATGGTTAAATGGCTATCTTCCTTTAAAGGTTCTTTGACTTATAAAAAGATCATAAATAGGTATTTAAAAGACATTCGTGATGGAATGAGTCCTTGTGAGGATTTTGTACTTGAAAAGTTCAGACTTTCCAGCGGAAAAAAGCTACACAAACTTTTTATAAAAGAGTATAAATACCTTCCATTTTTAAAAAGGAAAGAGAAAATACAAGAAATTCTACGAGCTGATTTGAAACGGAAAAAGAAGCAAGCCTTGGCCAAATTGGAGGAAAAATATGAGGAAGCCCTTGAACAGGCTCTTTTTCATATGAAGGATGAAGTAAAACGTAAAAAGCGTGTGGTTTCCCTAATGGATCAAAAGGAAAAACGTTTAAAAAAGATCCAACAGGAATCCAAACATGCTGTAAAAACATACATGAGTAAACTCCCTAAAGATACTCTTTTAGGCTATTACAAAAAACTTTTTTTAAGTGTAGAACAATTTAATAAGTATGCAGACGGCCTGTTAACAGAAGAACAAATTTCTTTTTTCGTTCGGTATAATCAAGAAATCTTAAATAAAAATCAAGTTGAAATAGAGGATTTGGCTGCTCTGTTTTATATGAAGGCTAAAATTTTTGGGATTGATAAAAAATTACTTGCTAAAAATGTAGTAATAGATGAAGCTCAAGATTATAGTGAATTTCAATTTTTTGCGTTAAAAGAGGGATTAGGAACAGATATGTTCACCATTGTTGGAGATTTAGCTCAGGGCATCCACTCTTATCGAGGATTACAACAGTGGGATAGATTAAAAAGTGTCATATTGATTACGGCCACTCGATTTTACCACCATTGACATTTTTTTTACCACTGCTCGCCAAGAAATTTACCACATGTTGTCACCACATTTACCAACCTTCAAAAAGC
>NZ_BAAADJ010000002.1 GCF_039522365.1 Bacillus carboniphilus
AACGATATGAATTTTTACGTCAATCATAGTTGAACCGCCGTATACCGAACGGTACGTACGGTGGTGTGAGAGGTCGGGGGTTAGTCACCCCCTCCTACTCGATTATTGTTGTGCAAATAAGTCTTTAAAATCTTCGTCTTTCACGTCAAGTTTAGCTTCATCCATTACCTTGTCTACTGCTTCTTGAATAGAGGCAGCATCCATTTTTGTTTTTTGGTAATCAGCTTTTACTTGTTCTTTAGCGTCTTCAAAAGCAGGCTTTTCTTCCGCTTCAGTCACTTGGATGATATGGAAACCGTATTGTGATTCAACTGGCTCGCTGACTTCGTTTACATCTAGGCTAAGCGCAGCTTTCTTAAAAGGTTCTACCATATTTGTATCTACAGCAACTTCGCCTACCTCTCCACCGCTATCTTTAGAACCAGGATCTGTAGAATATTCTTTTGCAAGTTCAGCGAAGTCTCCGCCTTCTTCAATCTTTTGTTTTACTTCCTTCGCAGTTTCTTCATCTTCTACAAGGATGTGACGAACTTTTCTTGGAGTTCCCCATTCTTCCTCATAGTACGTTTGTAAATCTTCGTCACTAACGTCAATTTGGCTCTTAGCTGCTTCTTGGCGTAGCAAGTCCAATTTTACAGCACGGCGAAATTCTTCTTCACTTGTAAATCCATTTTGTTGTAACGCCATTTCAAAGTTTTCACCAAATTGTTCTTTAATAGGAGCAACTTGCTCATCAATTTTTTCTTCAGAAATATCAAATTTAGCATTAAGGACTTTTTCCTGTAATAGAGTGTTTAGCGTTTGCTCACCAAACATATCTTTCATAGCATTATATAGCTCGTCCTTTGTAACAGTACCGCCTTCAAATTCAACAAGTACCTCTGAATTATCTTCTTTTGCTTCTCCCTCTCCATTATCAGAACATGCAGCAAGACCTACTACTACAGCTCCAGAAAGTAAAAAGGACATCATCCATTTTTTCATGTTAACACTCCTAAACATTGATGTATAACCAAAAACCCATACAGTAACTTATACCATATTGAAGGTCATAACACAATGAAGAATGGTTTGAGCAAATGATAAAATTCACCAATTTTCTTCCCAGTTTTTTTTATGGTTAAGGGAAGGCATATGCCCATTTTTTGATATGTAGAGAAGAAGAATACTTTAATAAACCTTGAAATTATGGGGTTTTAACTAAAAAAAGTGATGTTTGTTTCAGAAATCTGGGTGAATTGCTTACCCAAATTTACACGGGCCACATAGTATATAGCGAAGAGAAAAAAGGAGGTATACAAAATGGGTCACACATTTAACTCAGGATTCGCGTTAATCGTTGTGTTGTTTATTTTGTTAGTTATTGTGGGGGCAGCCTACATTTACTAAATGTAGGAAATAAGAATTTCCATTAAAACGGGATACGTGCCTAGTCGAATGGTACGTTCGCTGAATAGTATATGTTAGTCGCTTGTAAAGGAGGTGTTTGAATGGGTAACGCATATGCAGGAGGTTTCGCGTTAATCGTTGTATTGTTTATCTTGTTAATTATCGTAGGTGCAGCATGGCTGTAAGGTTTATTAACATGTGGTAAATGAGAGAGGAGGGAACCTTGGATGTCAGGAGCTGGAGTTTACGGAGGAGGCTTTGCGCTACTCGTAGTATTGTTCATCCTTCTCATTATTATCGGTGCAGCTTGGATTTACTAATCACTCGATTATAGGGGGCTTCCCTTATAACACAAAAGGAGAGAATTGCCATGCAACCTCTCCTTTTTTTCTTGTTTAATTATTATTTGAGCATTTTAAATAGAATCTCTATTTTCTTTAAACCATGAAAATGACGATTGGTTTCCGTATATCACGTATATAAAATTTCTACATATGAAGAAACTAGAAGAATCGTAATGGAAACATTAATAAATCGGAACACTTTAGGTTGACGTTCTTCAGGAATCTCTTTTTGTATACATAAAGAGTTCGTCATTCGGTTGATGGAGTAAAGGATGAAAACAGAGAAAAGTAGAAACATAGAGATCATCCCAATCCCCTCCTTTGATTCTATGTATTTAACAATACCAAATAATTATGAAAAAAGATACTGTGATATTCAATCCTTATATTGGACATTCATTTAAATTATATGCAACAAAAGTTTGGTTTTATACCAAACTACCAATTTCTATTAAATCTACTAATCTGCTGTAGTGAAACAAAAAGGCGCAACCAAAAAAGGTGGGAGCGCCAAGTCGATTATTTTAATATTAAAATTTCAATCCCATCTTTTGTTTCTTCAATAAAACAAGATTTGGGAGTGTTCATTATATTTTTCAGATAGATAAAATCTTCTACACAAAGACCAGTGTGTAAAGCTAAAAATAACACGATGTAATGAAAATAGGCTGGAAAACAAATGATCAATATGAATCCTGCTAATGTGATAAAAACAAATGGAAACAGAAGCGCTCCTATATAGGAAACTTTAGCAACAGGATCACTTAGTTGACATTTTATCTTTCCTTTACTTTTCATTACGAGTCTACATTTTACACCGCTCAACTTGAAGGAAAGCAGGTGTAAAAGTTTATGAACCGGATATAGTATAAATAATGATAGCAAAAATAAAGAAAAATACTGTTCATTTGGACGTGCACCATCAACGAGTACATGCGTAACAGAATATAACAATATAAATGAAAATAGCATCGTTAAAAACGAAAAAAATAACATTCGATAGAATCCGTCATGTTTAAATACATGGATGGATTTCCAGCAATGCATGAATACTCACCCTTTTTTCCGATATCTTATAAAGGAACATCTTCCTAACAATCAATGAGACTATTACTCTCAAATGTCCATTCATTTTTAATTTCAAAAAACACACCTAACATACTGTAAGCAATTTGTTTGACAAAATCAAGATGTTTTTTTCATAAATATTTCAGGTATGTTCATCCAAAATGTGGGAATGGGTGAAATTCATAAAATCATCCAAAAAAAAGAACTACGCTGTTGGACTTTCTTCAATACTTTTTTTCTGGATTTTTCCATCTACTTCTTCAAAGTCATGCTGTAGATTATGAAAAGATTTTTCAAAGATATCCATAAAATCCTCGCCATAAATATTTCGAACGATGGCCATAACCTCAACAACTTCAGGAAACTTCCCATATAAATTGCGTAATGGAAGAGCCCCAGAATAAACGGAGTTTTCGTCTGGTTCGTATTCATCCATCAACTGTAGGAGAATCTCCTCACCTTTATCAGTTATTTGGACATACGTATTTCTCTTATCATTTTCCCTTTTTGAAAAGGTCAATAATCCACGCTCTTCTAATTTTTTCGAAAAATTAAAAGCTGTTGATACATGCATGACACCAAACTTTGCCACATCAGAAATGGAGGCCCCACCTAAGTGGTAGGTAATCCATAAAATATGGTGTTCGTTTATATTAAGATCGTACGGTTTAATCCATTGTTGCCAGTCTTTTTCTACTGATTTCCAAAGAGCTTTACTCAGCTGAGCAATACGTTGACTAAACATCATGGCTTCTTTTTTTGACTTAAAGGATTCCGTCATATACACACCTGCCTATTCTTCCTGATCTAACCCTTTATGAATTTTACTTCTAATACCAAATAACGGATTAGATAACCTCGGCTTCATTCGAGGTACTTCCTAAGCTTATTTGTCCAGCTAAACGCCTTCATAGTCTTTCTACGAAGATTTTCCCACCGAAGAGATATCGGGGTAATTAAGGCGTTTTAGCTTTTCTTATTATTATGCCAGTAAAATGAATGGTTGGGAAGATGAAAAAATGCAAAAATTTTGTCTATTTCTGATAAATAGATTGTTCGAGATGTTGAAATTGCTTTTGAATCTCTTCCATTTCTTTTCTGAATTCTTCCATTTGGGGGTCTAGGGAATTTTTCCACTGTTGAATGGAAGGCTTCATTTGATTCTGAACAATTCCAGCTGCCTTTTTTCCTTCAGAAACTAATTTTAATACATCAGTCTTTACATTAGATGCTTTATTTTGAACATCTTTTACTAATGATCCCCATTCTTTAGTTCCATTTTTTAGAGAAGTTCTCACCTCTCGTCCAGACGTTGGAGTAGTGAACAGAACTGTCGCACTACCAATCAATCCTCCAACTAATACACCGGTTATCAAAGATCTAATTTTCATACCATCACCTCAAAAACTAGGGTAATAAAAACTTCTACAAGTGTTTAAAAATTCCTCTTCATTTTCGAAAAGAAATTTTTTTGAAAAAACATTTCGTTAAGTTTATTCATGTCCAGAATCATGGGTGAATATATATGAAAAAAGTGTATGAAGAAAAATCGTATATATTTGATTAAGCCTTTCGTAACTATGTAGAGAGGATGATTAGTTGTATGACAGCTGTTATGGTTATTTTATTTCTTATTAGTTTCTTATTATTTGGCGCTACCGTGTATTATTCCATGATTTTAAAAAAATCTAGGATGTATCCTCCAAAAACCATTATTCGGAAGAAAATACAAACACTAGGAACATTTGCGGTAGCAAGTTTGTTATTAGGTATAATTCTGTTGTATATACCTGCTGGCTGAAAACATAAAAGCCTAGGCTATATTAGCCTAGGCATCATTTCATTATTAGATATTAACATGATTTGTTTTAACTTGAAGTCTTTGCGTTAACTTCATTGCAATTGGGTAAATAATGACCATTACGATGGTATTAAGAGCGACTGTCGGTAAAACAATTCCTACTGTTAGAGCAAGGAATGTATTTGGTAACTCAACAATAAACAACGCTGTTCCTAAGAAAATCATACCTGATACAAAGGTTCCGACTGCCGTTAAAACTGCTACTGGTACTATGGATGTACTCAATTTTTTAATAGCCATAAATAATCCAAAGAAGATAAACGCAGTTAGAAATTTATCAATGATATTAGGAAGCTGACCACCTGGCATATTGGTTGTTAAAGCTGACATGATTCCTGAAGCGATACCCACTAATAGAACGTATTTTGCTTTTGGAAATAAAATGATTCCTAAAAACATCATAACCAAAAGCATATCTGGTTTCATGCCCCCACCGATTCCAGGGATAACAAGGTGTAGTACTGTCCCCATTGCAATTAAAAGTGCAAGTAAAACTAATTCTTTTGTCTTCATTACTCATCTCTCCTCATCTATTCTAACTAATCTGTGATCCCCTATAGTACCCTCTGGTCTATAGCGAGATTATAGGTATTATATCATAAGTTTCAGGTTGTGAACATGTTCGTAATTCTTTTTCGAAATTACAATTGAATCTTTTGATTGATTTCACTAGCAATGGTTTGGAGCTTTTCTCCAGTGTATTCACTTTGATGAGATTTCCAAACAGCGCCAAATCCGTCTCCTTTACCGTAGCGAGGAATGATGTGCATATGGTAATGGAATACAGATTGACCAGCTTCTTCACCGTTGTTATTAAGAAGGTTAAGTCCCACTGGTTCATAAGCTTCTTTTACAGCCTTTGCAATCTCAGGTACAACTTCAAAAATTTGCTTAGAAATCTCTGGAGTCAGTTCGTAAATGTTTTCTTTATGTACTTTCGGGATTACCAGAGTATGTCCTTTTGTAACTTGGCTAATGTCCAAGAAAGCAAGCACATGCTCGTTTTCATATACCTTTGCAGCAGGAATTTCTCCCTTTATGATCTTACAAAAAATGCAATCATCCATATTCGTCCAACTCCTGTTCTTTTTTGGGATATTGTACCACAGGAGCGGAAAGGTTTGAAAGTTGGGGTGGGGGCGACCTTAAGGTGGGGCTGGATTTTATAAGAGAGTTTTGTTTGATGAAGGGGAAAAAGAGAACATAAACCGGATTTATGTCCTGGTTTTGGTGGAGGAAGGGGAAAAAGAGAACATAAACTGGTTTTATGTTCTAGTTTTGGTGATGGAAAGGAAAAAAGAGAACATAAACCGGATTTATGTTCTAGTTTTGGTGATGAAAAGGAAAAAAGTGAACATAAACAGGATTTATGTTCTAGTTTTGGTGATGGAAAGGAAAAAAGAGAACATAAACCGGTTTTATGTTCTAGTTTTGGTGAAGGATAGGAAAAAGGAGAACATAAACTGAATTTATTACCTAGTTTTAGTACAGGTAAGCAAAAATCTGTACAGAATCAGAAAACCCTTTTCTCAAAAATAAGAAGGCGAAATCCTCGAATAAGGATTCCGCCTCTTGAAGGGGATTACTTAATTGAAATTACGCATATATCTCTTTAACAAACACCCCATTTTGAATGTGTCGTTCCTACTGGTTAGAGTGTACAAGCGCTCAAGATCAAAAGATCTTAGAAAGAGCTTACAGTGGCTTTATCTTTGATAAACACCCCATTTTAGAATTGTCATTCATTTAATGGTTGTTATCGGGTTTTCCACTCTCCGTGCAACACGACCATCCCCTTAATATATCTTCATAAAAGATATTTTTCGGAAAGGCTTTGCTTTGTCTATATGGCTTTTTTCAATTGCTAACCCCTTCGCTAATTAGAATGGCCGGATTAGACTTTAAATACACTAGAAATCCTTTCCAATTTTTTTATGCTTTCACTAGGAGTAAGACCATAAAATTTGGTACGATATAAAAAATAAGAGATAAACCATGGAGGATACGCCACATGTCTTTATTAAACGTGAAAAATATTACGGGCGGTTATTCAAGAAAGCCTGTCATTCATGATATTGATTTTGAAGTAAATGAAGGAGAGCTTGTGGCTCTTATTGGATTGAATGGAGCAGGAAAAAGCACAACCATCAAACATATTATTGGACTGCTTGAACAGCAGAAAGGGACGATTACGTTAGGTGGGACAACCGTGTATGAAGACCCAGAAGTTTTTAGACAAAAGCTAAGCTACATACCTGAAACTCCTGTCTTATATGAAGAACTAACGCTAGAAGAACATTTTGCTTTGACTGCAATGATGTATAACATTGATGAAAAAGAGGCTGAAAAAAGAAAAGAAGCTCTTCTGAAGGAATTTAGAATGGAAAAAAGGCTTCAATGGTTCCCTGCTCATTTCTCAAAAGGGATGAAGCAGAAGGTAATTATTATGTGTGCTTTCTTAGTAGAGCCCAAGCTATACATTATAGATGAGCCTTTTGTAGGGTTAGATCCCATTGCTATCCAGTCCTTACTGAATTTATTGACGAAGGAAAAGCAAAAGGGTGCAGGTATTTTAATGTCTACACATATATTGGCGACAGCTGAAAGATATTGTGATCGTTTCATTATTATTCACAATGGAAAAATTATTGCAAAAGGAACCTTAGAGGAATTAAGGAAACTTACTGGGATGCCAAACGCTACCTTAGATGATATGTACTTATTTTTAACTAAGGGGCATGATGAAGATGAATAGCCGAAAGCTTTGGAGTAATCGAATACAAGAACAGTGGAAGGATTATCAAAAGTATCTCCGTTATATGTTTAATGACCATCTTTTGATCGTTGTTATCTTTGTTATAGCAGGTGGTGCACTTCAGTACCAAGCATGGCTTCAAACATTAGAGCCAACATTCCCAGCTGCGATGGTTCTTTCCATATTACTTGCGTTATTGATTACAAGAAGCCGAACAGCCACTTTTTTGCAAGAAGCAGACCAGGCCTTTTTACTTCCGGCAGAGGTCCACTTCCGTCCCTATTTTTGGAAATCAGGTGTTTATAGCTTTCTAATGCAGTTAGCACCGCTACTAATTGTTCTTTTAGTTTTATATGGTATTTATGACCGTGTAGAAGGGACACAAACCTTTCTTTCTATTTTTGTTTTTATTGCTCTTTTAAAAGCATTAAATATCTGGGTGCGATGGATGGTTTTCAAGGAAAGAGGGATCGGTAGAACCTACAGCCCGTTTGTCCGCTACCTCCTAAATGCATCAGCTTTGTATTTCTTTTTGCAAGCTGAATGGGTGTTTCTGTTAATCGTGTTAGGAATTTTCTTAGCACTAACGATAATTTTGTGGAGTAATACCAAAAACAAGTTGATTAAATGGGATGATCTAATAGCAGAAGATGTCCAACGTAGATATGAATTTTATCGTTTCGCAAACATGTTTACCGATGTACCTAAATTAAAGAGTCGAGTGAAAAGAAGAAGACCGCTTGATTTCCTTTTGCCAGGCAAGAAGGGGAAAGAAACAGCTTATGTATATCTTTTTGCACGGACTTACATAAGATATGGTGACTACTTTGGTTTAACCTTCCGTCTAACCGTCATTGGATTTGTGATTTCATTTATGCTTGAATCCGTTTGGTTTATGTTATTAGCCACTTTAATCACGATTTATTTAACTGGTTTTCAGCTTATTCCGTTATTCAAACAAAATGCCTTTTCACTTTGGGTACGATTATATCCATTTCAAGCAAAAGCAAGAATCCAATCGTTTACAAAATTTTTGGCGGGTGTGTTAGCGATCCAGCTTGTCATTTTATCCAGTATCTTTTTATTTCATCAAGAATGGCTCTTCTTTATAATCGCCATTTTGACGGGATACTTGTTCATTTTCTTCTTTATGAAAATGTATATTGAAAAAAGAATTCAAAAGGAAACGAACATGCAGTAAGGAGTGTACCGTGTGTTTGAACATACGGAGGGGATAAACATAAATAGCTATGACGAAATAGCAAAAAGTGACCTAGAGTTTTGGAAGGTCAAACAGTTTAGGAAATCAAGTTCGCTCAATCGAATGGCTAAAAATCTACAATTAAAGGCAAATAAATGGATCCCAAAAAAAGTACATCAAGTCATAACAGAGAGTATTAAAGGAATGGTTAAAACCGCTTTAGTTGGTTCAGATATAAAGAGAATGGACCCCATATCAAAGATGGACCTACAGGATCGGGAGAAATTAGCCATAGAAAAATTGAATATCTATAAGAAAACAGCGGCAGTAGAGGGAGCGGGGACTGGAGCTGGCGGAATCATGTTAGGACTAGCTGATTTCCCTTTACTCCTATCGATAAAACTCCGATATTTATTTGATATTTCAAGTATTTATGGATTTGATCCAAAGGAGTATGAGAATCGGATCTACATTCTTTATGTTCTATTATTGGCATACTCAAGTGATGAAAAGAGAAAAGAGACGTTAGCTGTACTAGAAAATTGGAACGCAGAAAAAGAAGAGTTAGTCGAACTTGATTGGCAAACCTTTCAGCAAGAGTATCGCGATTATTTAGATGTCAAAAAGATGTTGCAGATGGTTCCAGGAATCGGGGCAGTGGTCGGTCTTTATGTGAATTATCAGCTTTTAGATCATTTAGGGGAGACCGCGAAGTATGCTTTTCGAATGAGGTATTTTACAGAAGAATAATTGATACTACACACAAACAGCAGTCCCCTTTTGTAATATGAGATTAGGGACTGCTTTTTTAAAAGAAAATCCAGGGGGAGAAACTAGTGACGACAACCGAAATGATTGAGTTAAATCAAGAGAATTTAAATCAAAGTGGATGTTACTGTCTTCGTAGTCAGCCTAATTCAACAGGTTATACAAATAAAAATGCCTGGCTTAGGGATAGGTTTAATGAAGGGTTAAAATACATAAAAGTGATGGACAACGAAAAATTAGCTGGTTTCATTGAATACACACCTATCGAATATTCTTCAAGGGTGGTGTGTGGTGATAACTATTTAGTCATTCATTGCTTATGGGTTCACATCACAGGAAAAGGGCATGCCTCTACATTGATTCGTAAATGTATTCAGGATGCCAAAGAAAAAAATAAAGATGGAGTCATAGTTATTACAAACCCAAACACATCATGGACACCTAGTAAGGACATTTTTATTAAAAACGATTTTCTCGAAGTCGATCATGCACCGTATGGATTTGAATTGCTTGTCCATAAATTCGGTGATGCACCAGACCCCTATTTTCCGAATGATTGGGAGGAACGTCTTGCACGCTTCAGTGGTTTAACAATCCTCCGTACACCACAGTGTCCTTTCGTAGAAGTAGCAACTGATAACGTTATGAAGGCCGCGGATAAATTAGAAATAAAAGCAGAAATCATTGATATTAAGAATAGAGAAGAATTGATGAGACTTTCTCCTACTCCTTATGGAATCTATGGAGTGATCTATAAAAATCAATTACTATCCTTTCATAGACTAACTGCTCATTCTGCTATGAAGAGATTAAGAGAGTTATAGGATTAAAGTTACAGGAACAAATGGGGTTGAATAAAAGGATGAAAAAGGTCGTAGCACTCGTTTTAGTTCATATTATATTATCTTCAAACGTGTACCCAGCCATTACTTTTGCTCAAGAAGAAGCTTTTATTGAAGAAATTGCACAAACGGAGTACACAGATGAAGAAATAGAGAGAGCAAGGGAGAAATATGGAATAACTGAATCTACTACATATCAGCCTAATTCATTGTTACATGGTGAATTTGGGTTCAGTGGAAACCCTGTTGGACATATATTAAAAGTCTTAGCTATACCTATAGTTATTCTTGTATTATTTCTGTCTATCAAAAGAAAGAAGAATAGGGATAAAAAAATGCCCAGAATATAATCTGAGCATTTTTTATTTATTTCTGTTTGCCATCCTAAAAGTCTGTTACTCCTGCCCGGATAACACAGTCTCCGCTTGATGCGCATGAATGGCAGCGGAACCTAATGTTTTAGCAGCCACTAACATAGCTTTCTCATTAAAATCGAACTTCGGATGATGATGAGGATATGGTACATCCACACCTTCAGGCTTAGCTCCAGTGAAAAAGAAGGTACCCTTCACATGTTGCAAGTAGTAGGCGAAATCTTCTCCTCCCATTTCTGGCTCTGCTTCTTTGACTGACATAACATCCGGAATTTGTTTCGCTTGCTCTACTAAATAATGCGTTTCATCTTTGTGATTCACCACAGCGGAGTACCCACGTTCATATAAATACTCATAATCACTGTGGTTAGCTAGACAGACTCCTTTTACGATTGTTTCAATTTCCGCTTCGATTTGGTCACGTACTGTTTCATTAAATGTCCTAACCGTACCAGCAAGTTTTGCTTTATCAGCAATAACGTTAAATGCATTATCTGCTACAAATGAACCAACCGATAAAACTCCTGAGTCGATTGGATTCACACGTCTACTAACTACTTGTTGGAGGTGAGACACAATTTGAGCACCAGTGACAATCGCATCATGAGTACGATGAGGCTGCGCGCCGTGACCACCTTTCCCGTTCACTGTAATTTGGAAACGGTCAGCAGCCGCCATGATCGGGCCAACTCGATATTGGATTTCACCGAAAGGAACCGTTGCCCAAAGATGGGTACCAAAAATCACATCAACACCATCTAAGCAACCATCTTCAATCATAGGAAGAGCACCGCCGGGAGCATATTCCTCCGCATGCTGGTGAATAAGAACATATTCCCCTTCTAATTCACTCTTTAGTTCATGAAGAACTTTCCCTAAGACCAAAAGTGTCGCGGTATGACCATCATGACCACAGGCATGCATAACACCAGGTGTTTTTGATTTATAAGGAAGATCTGTTTCTTCCTCTATTGGAAGGGCATCAAAGTCAGCACGTAAAGCAACAGTCAAGCCTGGTTTCGTACCTTTAACCCTTGCTACAACGCCGTTACCGCCCACATTTCCTCTCACTTCGATTCCTAACTCTTTGTAATAGTTTTCTATGTATTTTGCAGTCTCATATTCTTTAAAAGATAATTCAGGGTGTTGGTGTAAATAACGTCTAATTGAAACCATTTCATCGTAATATTGTTCTAATCTTTGGAAAAGTTTGGTCTCCATATTCATTCCCCCTCTTATTTCAAAGTATTATAGCACGCCTTCGGAATTTTTACACTTTTAAGAAAGTATGAAAAATGGCTTGAAATATTTCCAATAAAAACATTAAATAACAGTATAGGAAAAAAGGAGGAGCTGCTTTGAACCAAAGGTCTATGTGGATTTTGCTATATACGATGTGTATACCGGCCTTATTTATTTTCTTCTGGATGTATTCCATTGCCCAAACGGATGGGATGACAGGTTTTGATTCTACTATTTTTTCATTTTTTAATGCTATATCTGGCGATGTTATGGTCCAAGTAGCAAAGGGCGTGACCATCGTTGGAAATAAACCAACGATTATTGTTGGTGCACTATTATTATTATGTTGGTTATGGTTTAAAAGAAAAAACTATCTGGGGTTGGCGATCCTAGCTCTGGGCGTAGGTGGAGGAAACTACCTGAAGAATTGGTTGAAAGAATATGTTGGTAGGGAACGTCCCGAAACGGCCCTATTGGCTGAAGAAGAGCTGGCTTTTCCAAGTGGACATGCCATGATATCCCTTGTATTTTACGTATTATTAGCCTATTTTATTGCAAAAGAAGTTCAATCAAGAGGAGCTAAGATTACCATTTATGTAACGGGTATTTTAATTGCATTCCTTTCGGGGACGAGTCGTATTATTCTACATGTTCATTACCCATCTGATGTCATTGGGGGATATGCGCTTGGCTTCGCACTCCTCATGCTGTGTCTGTTTCTTTATAGAAGATATGAATCTAAATTTCCTAAGTGAAAAGGGATGGTTTTTCCATCCCTTTTCCTCACACTATAAGAAAATATAAAATTTTAGCGAGAAGTAAATTCGGCGTAGATAAAATTTTAAGGTGTATAGTATAAACGCAACTACGCCTAATCATCGCCTAAAGGCTCGCCAATCGGCGAGTTTTCTTTACAATAGGAACATCGCTACAATAGTCGTAACAACTAAACCGATGGTCACAGGTAGTAAATTTTTACGAGCTAATTCAAACGGATCGACATTACAAATAGCAGCGGCAGGAATAAGAGCCCATGGAACCAGTGTACCTCCACCAACCCAAATGGCTGAAATTTGCCCTAGTGCTGTTAATGTTGCTGCTCCACCCTCTATGGATGCTGAGAAAAGACTTGCAATGGAACCAGCAAGAGATATTCCAGAGAATCCTGAACCATCAAGACCAGTAATAGCACCAACTGCTGTTAAAGTGATGGCGCCAACTTCCTTCGTGAGAGGGACTATGGAAGCTAAACCAACCCCAAGATCATTTACAATTCCATTTGAAGCTTCAGGGAGAAAATCTCCTATAATTGTACCGAACCCTGAATCCCCTAAATAGAAAAAGGCAGCTATGGGAATTACAGGGCCAAATACTTTAAAACCGAATTGGAAGCCATCAATTAAATAGGAGGTCGTCTTTTCAAGCCCCTTATTTTTGTGGCTAAATAGAGTTATGATGATAAGGATGAAAATTGACGTACCACCAACTAATGCTGTTGCATCTCCACCTGTTAAATTAAACTGAAACATTGCCCAAACATCTAGGGCAAATAAAACGGGAATCATAATCGCAAAGATTCTTTTTACGTTATTAGATAAAAGATTCGGAGTCTCATTGTCATTAGAAGTATCTGTATAAGCATTGTTTTCTACTTTTAATTTTCCAAGTTTCATATCACGCTTTAGAAAAATAAAAGCGGCAACTGTTGTCACAACACCCATGACGATGACTAGTGGAATACTTGCATTCACAACTTCTTGTACCTCTAATCCTGCTGCATCAGCCGTAAGCTTTGGTGCTGCCTGAATAATAAAGTCACCAGATAAAGCAATCCCGTGACCAAACAAGTTCATCGCTATGGCGACGCCAAGAGCCGGCAAACCCACACGAATGGCAACAGGTAAGAACACGGCACCGATTAGAGCTACAGCTGGTGAAGGCCAGAAAAACCATGAAATCACCATCATAACAATACCAATCGTCCAATAGGCTAGTGTAGGCGTTCTAATAATTTTGGTAAATGGTGAAATCATAACATCGTTAATTTTCGAATCCATTAACACTTTACTCATGGCGACGATAATAGATATAACGAGAATCGTACCTAGAAGTTCACTTATGGCATAGGTGAAACCAGTAAAGATACTCATAACCGAGGTGGTTAACTCACCTGTAGCGGTTAGTGCAATTAAGAAAATTCCAGCAATACAAACTAAAGTAGTATCTCTCTTTTTCACCATGAATCCAATGATAAGAGCGATAAAGGATACATAAATCCAGTGGATGGCTGTCATTTCAACACCCATGAAAAAACCTCCTCTTTTATCCTGGCAGCCCAGATGTATTACAGAATATGTAGAGGAAGGTGAATGGTGTGTGTCCATCCGTCCAGAGACTGACTTCAAGTTCGACCTTGAGGACGTTTCTTTTATGTTAGATTACTATTAAACTAACTAGTAAAGGAACAGAAGAAAGGAAATGTGAAATATATGAGGGCTTTATTTCCGTTATTATTGCTAGGGACTGGGGTTGTATTACTCCTCCTCAATTTTGGGGTCATTTCTTTTGGGCTAGAAGAGATTTTTGTCCTAGTCTACCCGTTTATCCTAATTTTCTTTGGTTTGAGATGGTTATATAAAGGGTTTAAGAACCCATCACTGTTTCTTCTGATTTTAGGGGGATTTACCACTATATTCTCAACATTACTGATTGCTGATCGCTTAGAAATCATCGATTTTGCTTTTTCAGATGGAAAAAAATTGTGGCCATTATTATTTATCCTCATTGGAATCTGGATGCTTGGGAGTAAGTTGAGAAGAAAACAGAAGTCATCCGTAAAGGAACCTATCCAACTAGCTTCTAATGAACATGATATTGACGATGAAGAGTTCGATACCATGGGGGATGAATATGACTCAATCGGTGATGAGTTCGATAAACTTGATCATGACATGGATGATCTTCAAGCAGACATCAACAACAGTGTGAAGGATATTCAACAACAGGTGGATGAGAAACTTAAGAACATCGGTAAAAATATACGGATTGATATTTCTAAGTCCGATGACAATAAGAAAAAAGTGAAAGTGGAAGTGAATGGAAAGGATGTAACAGAACTCAAAGAGAAAAAAATGAGAAATATTGGAGTTACGAGCCTTTCTATGAAGAAGCCAAACTGGGAGCTAACTCCACTAGATTTATCTTCTACGATAGGGAACTACTATTTTGATTTTAGCAAGGCGTATATTCCAGATGAAGAGATTACAATCAAAATCAAATGTAGAGTCTCAGATATTAAAATGATTGTTCCAGAAGGAATTCCGATCAAGGTGAATGCTAGCGTGAATATTGGTGATGTAAAGGTAATGGGGAATTATTGGGGCGGAGATTGCTCATTCGTTTCTAAAAATTATGATGAAGCTACTAGAAAGCTAAATATCAATATTAAGGCGTGGGTCGGAGATGTTCGAATTGAAGGAGTCTAGTAAAGTCGTCATTAACCAAAGTGTAAGAGGATGGCTATTTCAAGAGTTTACAAGGATGGCCATCACGGTGAGTTTATGTATATTCGTAGAAATTCAGCTATACTTACTCATTTCTCGAAACGGTAAAAACTTTTTGATTGATTCATTGTGGATTTCACTCCTTGCAGTCATTACCATTTTTGCCTTTGCCTTCTACTATACATTCAGGTCATCTACAGCCATGAAAAAAAGGGCAGATGACCTGTCTACTTATGTTACACAGTTAAGAAGAGGGCGTTGGCAAGAACGGTTAGATTGGAAAGAAGAAAACGAGTTTTCGATTATTGCAGATGACTTAAATGCACTTGCGGAACATATTGAAGAACAAGTTAATACATTACAAAGGCTAGCAGATGAAAAGTCGGTCCTTGCTCAGCAAGCGCAGACGGCAGCAGCCCTAGAAGAAAGACAAAGACTAGCTCGAGACCTGCATGATTCGATTAGCCAACAGCTTTTTGCCCTTACCATGCTTTCATCCGCTGTATTGAAAGGGGAACGGACAAAGGAAGAATTAGTAGACTCATTGACAGAGATATCTAGAATCTCTGCTCAGTCACAGCTAGAGATGAGAGCACTATTACTTCATTTGCGACCTGTCCAATTAGAAGGAGAATCCTTGAGTGACGCCACGATTAAACTGCTTCGTGATATACAGAAGAAGTTTCCAATCAAGTGCCAAGCTAGCATCGATGAGTTACCTCCACTTTCCCAAGGATTGGAAGAGCATTTGTTTAGAATTATCCAAGAAGGGATTTCCAATATTTTGAGACATGCCAATGCTACCCAATTGAAGTGTCAATTGACTGAAAGAGGCGAAAATATCTATCTCTATTTAGGAGATAACGGAAAAGGCTTCAGCGTTGATACAGCGAAAACAGGCTCGTATGGACTTTCTACTATGAAAGAAAGATGTGAAGAAGTGGGAGGAATCTTTACCATTCGATCTCTTCCTGAAAAAGGAACCTACATTGAAGTGACGGTTCCAATTAAATCAGTTAAAAGAGGTGAAGCAGTTGAGTCAGATTAAGGTGATGGTTGTAGATGATCATGATCTTGTCCGCAAAGGGATCTTATCCTATTTGAAGACAGACGATCAATTTCACATTGTCGGTGAGGCGGAAAGTGGTAATAAAGCTATTAAGCTAGCTGAAAGCGTTCAACCAGATGTTATTTTAATGGATTTAATGATGGAAGATGGGGACGGAATCAGTGCAACGAAACAAATTATTGAAAAGCTTCCTCATGTAAAAATCATTATTTTAACGAGTTTCTATGATGACGAGAAAGTTTTTCCTGCTATTGAAGCGGGAGCCTTTAGTTATTTGCTGAAAACCGCTAAAGCAGAAGAAGTAGTAGATACGGTAAAAAAGGCTTTTAAAGGAGATCCGGTTATTGAAACAAAAGTAGCTTATAAGTTACTAAATCGCGTACGAAAATCGGACCCAAAGCCACATGATCACTTAACCGAACGTGAATTAGAAGTGTTAACCTGTTTGGGTGATGGGATGACCAACCAAGAAATCAGTGATGAACTATTTATAGGAATTAAAACGGTTAAGACGCATGTAAGTAATATTTTGAGTAAGCTCGGTGTACAGGATCGAACGCAAGCTGCGATTTACGCCAATCGAAATGGGATATTACGAAAATCTGAATAAAAACCAGCCGATGGTACTTCTATTCTTCGGCTGGTAATACATACTGAGAGACATAGGAAGGGCCAGAAAAAATGGTTTGAGTACTGGTACCTTTCTCTGTCTCTCTTTTTTTATGGGCTTCTTTATAGGAAGTTGACTCTTTCCACTTTTGAAAGAATGTTTGATTTTCCCAAAGGGTGAAAATGATGTAGGTGTCGTTTGATTTTGGACGTAGGACTCTCATAGCTACAAAACCAGGTTCATTTTCAATCATACCTGAACGGTTTTGAAATCGATGTTCAAATATAGGTCTGCCCTCATCGGTTACGGGGATATTATTGAGAACTGCATAACCTGACTGAATGATTTCTCCAACTGAATCAATGACTTCATATTTTCTTCCTTCTTTAAATAATGTGTCTTTTTCTGTTTCATGATATAGCATAGCGTTATCTTGATTTTGCATGATAAATAGGTTTTCTTGAGGATGTTTCTCTTTAATAGAAAATAAATAGGGAAACGTGCCATTTGTTATATACACATTCATATAGTTCCTCTCCTTTAAACGCTCTTTTTAAGTATTCTTAACAGAAATAGGGCAATTTCATGACAAATATTTCGTATTGCTATACATCTTTCTAAAAAAAGCTTATATTGGTAAGCGGAATCATTAACAATACTAGTGTAAATAAACCCTTATTTTTTCTTTTTATTTTATTGTAATACAATACTTATTAGATAAGATGAAAGGCGTGACGACTGTCATGATTAAGAATGACACATTTTTAAAAGCTGCAAGAGGTGAAAAAACGGATCATGTTCCTGTTTGGTATATGAGACAAGCAGGTCGATCTCAGCCGGAATACCGTGCACTAAAAGAGAAATATTCTCTTTTTGAAATTACTCATAATCCAGAGCTTGGGGCTTATGTAACAAGACTTCCTGTTGAACAGTATAACGTGGATGCAGCCATTCTATATAAAGATATTATGACTCCGCTACCAGGAATGGGAGTCGATGTTGAGATTAAAAGTGGGATTGGTCCGGTAATCGATAACCCAATTCGTTCTCTTCAAGATATTGAAAAACTACGTCCTCTTGAGCCTGAAGAGCATGTCCCGTACATTTTGGATACGATTAAATTGCTCACTACAGAACAATTAACGGTCCCTTTAATTGGCTTTGCAGGTGCTCCTTTTACAATGGCAAGCTACATGATTGAAGGAAGACCATCACGTGATTATAAGAAGCTAAAAGCCTTTATGTATGGGGAGCCTAAAGCGTGGTTTGCCTTGATGGACAAATTAGGCGATATGACAATCACATATATAAAAGCACAAATTAAAGCTGGAATCAGCGCATTCCAAATCTTTGACTCTTGGGTTGGAACCTTAAATCGCCAGGATTATCAAACCTTCGTGAAACCTGTCATGACTAAAATTTTTACGGAGCTTCAGAAAGAAAATGTACCAATGATCTACTTTGGTGTAGGAGCTAGTCATTTAATTCATGACTGGAACGAACTACCTGTTCATGTCATTGGATTGGATTGGAGAATGCCAATTCGTGAGGCAAGAGCACTTGGAATTAAAAAGAGTCTTCAAGGAAATCTAGATCCAACATTCTTATTGGCTCCATGGGATGTTCTAGAAGCGAAGGCAAAAGAAATTCTAGATGCTGGAATGGAACAACCAGGTTACATTTTTAACTTAGGACATGGGGTTTTCCCAGATGTAAACCCAGATACATTGAGAAAGTTGACTCAATTCATTCACGACTACTCCAGCGATAAGCTAGGAAAGTAGTAATTGGTTGAATTAAAAATATGAGATATGGGAAAATAGATTGATGTTGAAAAAGGGTGTGAACAATAATGTCAAAGAAGAAAATGGGTCTCCTTGTGATGGCATATGGAACTCCTTATAAAGAGGAAGATATTGAACGTTATTATACACATATTCGTCACGGCAGAAGACCATCTGATGAACAGATAGAGGATCTTCGAAGTCGTTATCAAGCAATCGGTGGAATTTCTCCATTAGCTAAAATAACAGAAGAACAAGCTTCTAAACTTGAGCAGCACTTGAACGATATTCAGGACGAAATTGAGTTCAAAGCCTATCTTGGACTGAAGCACATTGAACCTTTTGTAGAAGATGCTGTTGAGCAAATGCACAAGGATGGAATTGAGGAAGCAGTAAGTATTGTATTAGCACCTCACTTCTCTACTTTTAGCGTAAAATCATACAACGGCCGTGCAAAAGAAACGGCTGAAAAATTAGGTGGACCAACGATTACCTCTGTGGAAAGCTGGTACGATGAGCCGAAATTTATTCAGTATTGGACGGACCGAGTAAAAGAAACATACGCTGGGATGTCCGAGGAAGAAAAAGAAAAATCAGTTCTAATCGTGTCTGCGCATAGTTTACCTGAAAAAATTCTTCAATACGGAGACCCGTATCCAGAACAGCTAGAGCTAACCGCTAAAATGATTGTAAAAGGGTCTGGTGTCCCAAACTACGCTGTAGGTTGGCAAAGTGCGGGGAATACTCCAGAGCCTTGGTTAGGGCCAGACGTTCAAGATTTAACAAGAGAGCTCTATGAAGAAAAAGGGTATACATCCTTCGTATATATTCCAGTTGGATTCGTAGCTGAGCACTTAGAAGTTTTATATGATAATGACTATGAGTGTAAGGTAATTACGGATGAGCTAGGTGCTAAATACTACCGTCCAGAAATGCCAAACGCAAGACCGGAATTTATTGATGCAATGGCTACGGTAGTATTAAAAAAGTTGAATAAAGCGTAATAAAAAAAAGGGTTGCCGTCAACAAACGGCAACCTTTTTTAGTAATCAAAAGGAGCGAAGGTAAAAGGGTCAAACTTACATTTTTATAAGGGTATAATGAGGCAAGCTACAAGGATATTTCATGAACTTGAAGACAATTTTCACAAACGTTACCATAACACTCATGCTGTTCTTCTATGGCGTTTCCACATTCATGACACTGTTTCTTTGGTAAATTTCGAAAGAACTCAAGAACATTGGGTAGCAAGGAGATCCCCTCATTTCGTTGGTTTACTATATTGTATTATAACAGTTCAAAAAATGAACTGGTGTTTTAGCACAAATTTCATCTTTTTATTACATTTTTTGAAATTGGGCTAAGATAGTACAGAGTAAATTAGTGCTAAGGTTGATTTCATGAAGAGTGTTGTTTTTTTGCATATTATTTTATTTAACCGCAGTTGATTGGAGCGGAAGGTGCTTGACTCCTGCGGGAGGAAGGGACAAGGGAGACCCCGCAGGAGCGACAGCGACGAGGAGGCTCCCGGACCGCCCGCGGAAAGCAAGCACCTGCAGCGGAAATCAACGACCTCTATTTGTAGGCTCAACTATTGTCCAAATGCAATATAGCATAAGAAAACAGCCAAACCATAACAAGTGCAGAAGTACACAAAATTAGGTAAAATATTGTGCAGGGGAACTTTTATATTGGAGTGATGAGGATGAAATTAACGGTCGTTGGTTTCAGAGGTGGATATCCAGCAAAGGACGAAGCGACTTCAGGTTATCTACTTGAAGAAAATGGTTTTCAATTATTAGTAGACTGTGGAAGTGCTGTTATATCACAGCTGCAAAGATACATACAACCAGAAGAATTAGATGCATGCATCCTGTCCCACTACCATCCAGACCATGTAGCCGATATTGGGATTCTTCAGCATGCGAGACTCATTCAGTCTTTGCTTGGGAAAGAGATGCCCAACCTACCAATCTATGGGCATCAAGAAGATGCACAAGGGTTTGGTCAACTAACCTATAAGAATTTAACAAAAGGGGTGGCTTACACACCTAGCTCGGTATTACAGGTCGGCCCATTTAAGGTTACATTTTTACGGACAAACCACCCAGTTCCATGCTTTGCGATGAGGTTTGAAGTGGGGGAGAAGGTCATCGTCTATACAGCCGATACTTCCTTTAAGGAAGAATTAATTGAGTTCAGTAAGGATGCAAACATTCTTATATGTGAATGTAACCTATACAAAGGCCAAGATGGACAAGCAGCAGGTCATATGACGAGTGAAGATGCTGGGAAGTTAGCTGAAGAAGCAGGGGTCCATTCGTTGATATTGACTCACTTACCTCATTTCGGAAATGTTACACAACTTGTCCAAGAAGCAAAGGAAACGTACAAGGGAATCGTTACGTTGGCACACAGTGGCTTTGAAGTAACGATCTAATTTAGGAGGAAATCACATGTTATTCATAGATAACCAAGGAATCACAGATCCACAGATAAACTTAGCTATTGAGGAGTACGCACTAAAGCATTTAGATATCAACGAAACCTATTTACTGTTTTATATCAATAGACCCTCCATTATTATTGGTCGTAACCAAAACACGATTGAAGAAATCAATACAGAGTATGTGGAGAAGAATGGAATTACCGTTGTTCGTCGACTTTCTGGTGGTGGAGCAGTATACCATGATCTTGGAAACCTAAACTTTAGCTTTATTACAAAAGATGACGGCGAAAGCTTTCACAACTTCCAGAAGTTCACTCAACCCGTTATAGAAGCCCTACAATCCATGGGAGTAAACGCAGAGCTGAGCGGGAGAAACGACATCTTGGTGGATGGTCGAAAAATCTCAGGAAATGCGCAATTCTCAACAAAAGGTCGCATGTTCTCTCATGGGACATTGATGCTAAACTCTGAAATTGAAAATGTTGTATCTGCGTTGAAGGTTAGGAAGGATAAAATTGAGTCAAAGGGAATCAAGTCCATCCGCAGTCGTGTGGCAAACATTTCTGAGTTTTTAAAAGAGCCGATGACTATTGAAGACTTTCGTTCAAAATTATTAGCCTATATTTTCGACGGGCAAGAGGAAATCCCTGAATATAAGCTGACGGAAAAAGATTGGGAAAAAATCAATGAAATTTCTAAAGAGCGCTATCAAAACTGGGATTGGAACTACGGGAAGTCTCCATCCTTCAACATCCAACACTCACACCGCTTCCCAGTAGGGGGCATTGAGTTTAGACTTGAGGTCAACAAAGGTGTGATTGAGAATTGTAAAATCTATGGGGATTTCTTTGGAGTTGGAGAAGTGGAAGATATCGAGAATAAGCTGAAAGGTGTTCGCTATGAAAGAGCGGCAATTGAAGCAGCTTTAGACGATGTAGATGTGAAGCATTACTTTGGTAATGTAGAAAAAGATGAATTGATTAACTTGATTTATTAAGATTGGCGAGCCGCGTCCGGGGAGGGCGTGGTTTTTCTTTTTGTAATTTTACGAAAAGCCGGCAACTTTTAACTGAAGAAGTAATAGTAAAAATATGCTCATATTGTTTTTTAACAATTCTTACAATATAATAGAATTGTATATTGAATGAATACTCATTCATTTTAAAGGAGGGGAACTATGAATCTGACACAAAAGCTTCATGAAACAGCGACTAGGATGCCTACGAAAACGGCCTACTATTTTGCTGGGGAATCAAAAACGTATGCAGAGCTAGACGGGGCTGTTACGAAATTTGCTAGTGGTCTCCAAAAGCTTGGGGTACAAAAGGGTGACCATGTTGGTCTACTACTCGGCAATTCTCCTTATTTTTTAATTGGATTATTTGGGGCAATGAGAGCAGGTGCCACGGTTATACCTATGAACCCACTGTATACGCCAACTGAGATTGGTTATATGCTGGATAATGGGGATGTCAAGGTAGTTATTTCGCTGGATGTTTTATTACCACTACTAGAAAAGGTTCATCCATCTCTACCAAAAGTTGAATCTTACATTCTATGTGAAACGCCGAAACAGCCTGGGGCTCCTGAGATTGCAAAAGAAGACCTAACCATTTCCCCTAAACTGCAAACGTTTACAAGTGTATTAGGTAGTGGTGACTTTTCTCTTGAAGTTCCTGAGGTAAAGGACGATGATACGGCAGTCATTTTGTACACATCTGGAACAACAGGTAAACCAAAGGGTGCTATGCTGACCCACAAGAACCTTTTTAGTAATGCTAGCGATGTTAGTGATTACTTAAAGTTTAATGAAAATGATAGAGTGATCACCGCTTTACCGATGTTTCATGTTTTCTGTTTAACCGTTGCCTTGAACGCTCCTTTAATAAACGGAGCCACTTTAATTATTGTGCCAAAGTTTAGCCCTAAAGACATTTTCGATATCGGTAAAAATTTGCAGCCAACTGTATTTGCCGGTGTTCCCACGATGTACAATTTCCTTTACCAGTATCCTGAAGGGTCCGCGGAGGACTTGAAAACATTAAGGCTGTGCATCTCTGGTGGGGCTTCCATGCCTGTTGCACTCCTAAAGAACTTTGAAAACAAGTTTAATGTATTAGTGTCGGAAGGGTACGGACTTTCTGAAGCATCTCCCGTGACAACGTTTAACCCATTAGATCGCCCGAGAAAACCAGGCTCTATTGGTACTTCCATCATCAATGTTGAGAACAAAGTCGTGGATGTTATGGGAGAAGAGGTTCCAGTTGGACAGGTGGGCGAGCTAGTTGTTAGAGGTCCTAATGTCATGAAGGGGTATTATAAATTGCCTGAGGATACTGCAGCTACCATTATGGATGACTGGCTCTATACGGGGGATTTAGCCCGAATGGATGAAGAGGGATACTTCTATATCGTTGATCGTAAAAAGGATATGATTGTTGTGGGTGGCTACAATGTGTACCCACGAGAAGTAGAAGAAGTTTTATATAACCATCCGGACATCACGGAAGCAGCGGTTGTTGGCGTTCCTGATCCGACTCATGGGGAAGCAGTTAAAAGTTTTATTGTCTCCAAGAATCCTGAACTAACAGAGGAAGCGGTCAGAGAATATTGTGCGGGCCACTTAGCCAAGTACAAGCTACCGACTGAAGTTGAATTCTTAGAAGAACTTCCTAAAAATGCAACGGGGAAGATCCTAAGAAGAGCTTTAAAAGATTTCGCGGCGCAGCCTAAATAAAGTTTTGACAAAAAGCTGGGGGAGACCTTGGCTTTTTTTTCTAGTATTTTATATCTAGTTACCATAAAATGGACATGAGAAAGGAGCTGATTCTATCAAAGTATTAAAGCCACTTAAGGAATCTGATGAGTTAAAAATTCACAAAATACTGAAGGTGCGTTCCACTCTGACTAACAAAGAGAGACAGTATTGTAAGACGCTAGAAAAGGGATTTGAAGGAGAGAAAAAGCTTAGTGAATTGCTAATTTCTTCTAATATTGAAGGGATTCTACTCCATGACTTAAATCTGGAACACAATAACACACACGTGCAGGTCGACACTTTGCTCATTACAAATGAAAGGCTGTATCTACTAGATGCGAAAAACAATGAAGGCGACTACTACATAAAAAATAGAAAATGGTACAGTCCCGATGGTGAAGCCATTAGAAACCCACTAGTCCAATTAGAACGAACGGAACCATTAGTGAGAGCAATTTTACAAAATCTTGGTTCAACCAACCCTCTTCAAGAAAATTTAGTCTTTGTAAACCCCGATTTTCACTTATATAATGCTCCAAGTGATCTTCCTATCATTTACCCAACTCAAGTAAATAGATTCATTCATCAAATTGAAAAACAAGCCACTACACAAATACATTCAAAATGGATAAAACTTGCTCACGTACTAATAAATCGATGCTTACCTAAGTCCCCCTATGCAAGATCGCCGAAGTATGATTTTGAAAGTTTGCGGAAGGGGATTGTGTGTGAGGGGTGTAGGGGGTTTATGAGTGGGTATGAAAACAAAACCGTTGTTTGCGGGAGGTGTGGCTATATTAAAGGGGTAAATACTGCAGTATTACGCTCAGTAGAAGAATTCCGGATTTTGTTTCCAGATTGGAAAATAACTACGGGAATAATTTACAGATGGTGTAATTGCTTGATTACACGAAAGGTGATTTTTAGGATACTATCAAGCAATTTTAAATCTGTTGGTACGGGGAAACGGACATACTATGAGAGTGGGGAATCGAAAAAGAGTAAGAGTTAGTTGAAACTGGAATAGGGATAGTTTTCGGTCCAATTTTACTAAAAAAAGTAAGAGACGGAACAGAAGCAGAAGTTTTCGTTCCGAATCTACCAGAAAAAGTAAAAAATGGAACAAAAGCAGAAGTTTGTGTTCCGGATTTACCAGAAAAAGTAAAAAATGGAACAGAAGCAGAAGTTTTACGTTCCAAACCTACGAATAAGGGCAAAAAATAAAAAAACCAATTGAAAACGAAAAGCCGGTTACTTGCTCAAACACAATTAACCGGCCCTTCATTCAATCAAGGATAATAAATAATCATATGACACTCTACAACCTCATCCCCTTTGTTATGGTAACAGTGCGGCTGGTTAGGTTGAAAGCGGATGGATTCGCCCGTCTTAATATCGTGTTCTTTCCCTGCCATGCTCACTGTCAGAGTGCCGCGAGAAACTGTAATGAGTTCCTCAACGCCTTCATGATGTTCCTCAGATTCATGTAGACACCCCGGTAATAAATCGATCCAAAACACTTCAAATTTTTTTATGGGATCAAAAGGGAAGATGGAATAGACTTTATATTTCCCATCGTTTTCAATGACTGGGGGAACTGAATGCTTATTTACAATTGAAATATTGGATTCATCTTCTTGCAAAAGGGAGGAGAAGGATACTTGGAAACCGGTTGCAATTTTCCAAAGCGTGGTTACAGTCGGGCTGGAATCGCCTCTTTCAATTTGTCCAAGCATGGCTTTTGAAACTCCTGTCCTTACTGCTGCTTGATCGAG
Organism: Bacillus carboniphilus; assembly: GCF_039522365.1. GTDB lineage: Bacteria > Bacillota > Bacilli > Bacillales > JC228 > Bacillus_BF > Bacillus_BF carboniphilus. The sequence goes on from NZ_BAAADJ010000002.1 coordinate 25,793, forward strand.
GCTGAGCCTTCGCATTTTGCGCAAAGCCCGAACCTTTTCTCCAATTTTCTTTTGGATTTCTTCCATGTTTTTTCTCCTTTGGATTGTATGTTTTAACATACGTTTGTATAATATAATACAATATTTAAAGAAAAGTAGTCATAGATTTACAGTATCATATTTTGTGATTGGATTGGAGGTATGGGTGTGGAGGAGAGTGTTTTTACAGAAATGAAGACAACCACTTCATCCCAGTTTAGAAGTGGATTAAAGGCTGGAACGAGTATTGCTATCGGGTACTTTCCAATTGCGATTGCCTTTGGATTGATTGCAAAGACAACGGACTTAACCTTGTTTCAAACTATGTTAATGAGCTTTATTGTCTTTGCAGGGGCTGCACAATATATGTCTCTTAGCTTGATTGCTGAGGGGATTGGGATGGCCGAAATTGTATTGACGACGTTTATTGTGAATATTAGACACTTACTTATGTCTGCTTCTTTGAATGAGAAAGTAGAAGAAGATAAGCCTGTGAAAAAAGCAATTTACGCTTTTGGAATTACGGACGAAACCTTCTCAGTAGCATCCCTTCAAAAAGGAACGGTAACGACCGGATTTATGTTCGGATTAACTTTGATTTCATTTACTAGCTGGGTATTGAGCTCTGGATTAGGGTTTGTTGGAGGAGCGCTCCTCCCTGGATTTTTACAAGAAAGTATGTCGATTGCTTTATATGCCATGTTTGTTGGCTTACTTGTTCCATCTTTAAAAGGAAACCGTAAAGTGCTCTACTTGGCATGTGTAGCCGCACTATTCAACACAGTGCTGACTCTTTCAGAAGTTGTCTCATCAGGCTGGGCTATTGTTATTTCAACATTGGTTTCTGCGGTCCTTATAGAATGGGTTGTTTACTTGAGAGGGGGCGCTCAGAATGACTAGTCCAATCATTTGGATGATTATTGGGATGGGGATTGTTACGTACATACCAAGAATGCTTCCGTTTGTTCTCATTGGTGGGAAAGAATTACCGCCGTTCATTCAGGGTGTTTTGAAGAATGTACCGTACGCAACCCTAGGTGCCCTCATCTTTCCAGCCGTTTTATTTATTCAAGATGATATATGGTACGGATTAGTGGGTGCAGTGATTGCCTTTATCCTAGCTTTTACAGGAGTTAATGTCATTGTTGTTGTCATCGGGACAGTGGCGATATTATCATTGTTTTCCTTATTTTAAATAATACCTCTCCCTTCCTTATGTTCTAAAATTCAATTTTTAGCTTACAATGGTAAGAGTAAGGGACATGTCCTAACAAAAGGGGGAGGATGACAATGTCTAGAAAGTGGGCCATTCGAGGGATCCTTTTATATATCCTATTTGGTTTAGTAATGTACGCCTATCTTTTTGTCTGGGCGGATTCAACTATTCCAGAAAATTTGAGTGGAAGTGTAGCGGATCCGTCGACCTTTATGACAGAACGAGAGTTAGTACTATCAGAGGAATACTCAAATATCCGTTATTTTTTATCATTCCTCTCAACACCGTATGAGTGGTTGTTTTATTTGATTATCTTAGTTACGGGTGCATCAAAATTGTTTGAAAACTGGGCACAGAAAATATCCAGGTTTCATGCTATTCAATCAGTCATTTATGTGTTTTATCTATCTGTTGTTTCTTTTATTGCCATCTTTCCATTTCAATACATAAGCCACCGATTCTCGATTAAATACGGGATTTCGAATGAAACATTTCAATCTTGGATGAAGGATGAGATGATTGACTTCTGGATTGGCTATATTTCGATGATTATTATTGTCGCAGCCATATACTGGGTGATGAAGAAAAGCCCGAAACGCTGGTGGTTTTATGCCTGGTTACTGTTTGTCCCATACGCAACCTTCTTTGTGTTTATTCAACCGATTGTAATCGACCCATTATACAATGATTTTACGTCGTTGCAGGATAAGGAATTAGAAAAAGACATACTAGCCATGGCAGAAGAAGCCAATATTCCTGCTGAGCATGTCTATCAGGTGAATATGTCAGATAAAACGAATGCCATGAATGCGTATGTGAATGGGATTGGTTCAAGTTCACGTATTGTATTATGGGATACAACCTTAGAAAAGCTATCAAAAGATGAGATTTTAGTGATTATGGCTCATGAGATGGCGCACTATGTGAAGAAGCACCTTTATATTGGAGTTGCAGGCTATTTGGTAGCTGCCCTGTTTGGTTTGTGGTTACTTTCTAAACTACTAACCAGAATAAGCCACAAATACAAGGACACGTTGAAAATTACGAACTGGAATCAACTGAGTTCACTGCCATTACTTTTAGCTTTGCTATCCTTGATGCTGTTTTTCTCTAGTCCAGTTTCAAATGTAATTGCACGATATCAGGAAAAAAGTGCAGATTTATATGCACTTGAATTAACACAGGATAAAGAAGCTGCTGTGTCTACGTTTCAAAAGCTAACCCAGGCGGGCTTAAGTCAAGTAAATCCACCTACATTAGTGAAGTGGTTCTTCTATACGCACCCAACCATGTTAGAACGCTTAATGATGGTAGATGAATTTGAAACTTCAGACCAGCCATAAATAAAAAGGGGCCATCTTCACAATAGGAAGGTGGCCCTGATTTTAAGAACACAGTACTTTCTGTATCTCCGTATATTCTTTTGCTTTTGACTGAAAGGTGCTGACATCCCCTCGCACTAAGGCTTCATCGATCTCGTACATCAGCCTGTCCGAATGGAACTGAAGGAAAGATTCAAAGAAGAGTGATTCAATGTACAGGTCTAACACATAGTGCTCTTTTTGCCTTTGACGTGACATTGCGCTGGCTTTCATCAATTCAGAATACGATTTTTTTTGAGCCATGTTTACCACTCCAACTCTTTTTTTCAGTATATGGCCCAACATGATAATTAACAACTCATATTTTTAAAAATTTAAAATTATTTTTATTGGTTGAATTTTGTAAAAATTTGTACTAAAAATGTAAATTTATGTTAAAATAGGCTTAAATTTTAAAAGGAGTTGTAGCCTATGAAGAAAAGAAATGTAAGAAATGATTATGAGATAAGTCCGAACACCATGGCCATTCTTCCTCATAAATATGGTTCGAGGGTTTTCTCGTCTGTTCTGGAGGTAAACGATTCTTTAATAGTACCGAAAAAACCTTTTGAAACGATTGAACATAGCTGTGGTTATTATGGATCTAGCTTCGGTGGTAGAAAGGAAGGGACACGACAGTTAATGTCAGTAACACACAAAGCCCCCGTAGCCATTGACCCCTATCACTTCATTTATTTTTTTCCCACTCATTCACCCACCCGAGAACAATGTGCCTGGATTTCTTTATTGCACGTCCTAGATTTTTCCCCTGCAAATCAAGACGAGACAAAAGTGACCTTTATCAATAAACAGTCGATTACGCTTCCCATCTCTATTGATACATTTAAAAATCAACTGTTTCGTACATCTTTTCTAATGGTACGATTTATGCAAAGAATGGACCATCGAAGTAAAAAGTGGTTCTTTGTCCGGCCAAATACACAAAAAGAGGGTGTAAATGAGCATACACATCAATTAACCTTCCGATTATGAGGTAGCATTTTTTAGAAAATAAGAAGTTATGAGTTCTTGAACTTTGTTTCGGATTCTAGGATTAAAATAATTATGATACTCTTCATAACCTTTGTATAAAAAAAGAAAGGTTGTAAAAGATTCATCACGATTTGTTTCTTGAACACTCATATTTTCTTGTCTCAAATACTTCTTTACTTCCCTTAAATCAAGCTGTACCCTTTTCATTACTTCCTCGACAAACTCTTCATAGGGTCTTTTTAGTTTGATAGAACTTTTCTGTATGGCGATTAAATCCCGATCTAAGACCGTTAATACCATAGGTAAGTAAATGGCTAACTCTAACTGATCGCGATCATTCTCTGAGATTTTAGTCATCTGATCACCTCTAAAATAAACAGAACGTTTGTTCGTATAATTATATTACTCCCGAATCCATACTTTTGCAACCCTTTTGATTTTCATTCTTTCCAAAAAAAACGACAAACTTTTTTAAATGTTTGAAGGAATTTTATTTTGATTGTCGAAATAAATAGAGTGAGAATTACCATGATGTATGGAAAGGATGAGTATAATTGTCAAATAAACGTGGCATTCGCCCAGAAGATTTATATGAATTAAAATCAGTTACCGATCCAAGACTTTCTCCAGATGGGAAGCATCTAGTATTTGTTGAGACTGAGATGTCGAAAGAAAAAAATGATTATCAATCTAACCTATACTATTTGAACATGGAAGATAAAAAATCAGTTCAATGGACATTCGGTGATAAAAGAAACAATTCACCTCGTTGGTCACCAAATGGTGAAGAGCTTGTGTTCGTTTCAAATAGAAGCGGTAAAAACCAATTGTACAAGCTTCATTTAAATGGAGGAGAAGCACAACCTCTAACAGAACTAGAAAACGGTGCGAGCCGTCCAGTTTGGTCTAAAGATGGTAAAAAGATTGCTTTCTCTGTTGCTTTAAAACCTGATGAAAAATTAGGTGAAAAGAAGGAAGAGGAAGATAAAAAGAAAGATGATAAAGAACTAAAGCCACTAGAAGTGGTAGAAATGAAATATAAATCAGATGCAGCTGGTTTCCTAGATGGAAAACAAGGTCAGATTGCTTTACTAGATGTTTCAACTGGTGAAGTGACACAGTTAACAGAAGGGGATCATTCTCATAATGCTGAAGATTTTTCTCCGGATGGTAAGAGTTTGTTAATTTCCAGTAACCAAGATGAAGAAAAGGATTTTTCCTTTAAACTAGATTTATATATTCATAACCTTGAGTCAGGTGAAAAGAAGCTTATTACTGAAGGTAAAGAGGGCATGTTCTATGGTGGTACATACTCACCTGATGGAAAATACATCGCCTTTTTAGGAAACGAGCGTGAGTTTGAAAACGCAACGTTAACAAAGGTATATCTATACGATGTTGAACAAGGAACAACAGAATGTGTAACAGCAGATTGGGATGTTGCTGTCGGTGATTTTGTAGTGGGCGATTTCCAACAAGGGTCAGTAAGCCCAGGGCTAATTTGGACAATGGATTCAAAAGGCGTATTCCTACAAATTTCAAAAGACGGGTCTACACAAATTGTTCATTATGCACTAAACGGTGAACGCACAGATGTAACATCTGGTCTAGAGCATGTTTATGGTTTCTCAGTAAACGGAGAAGGAACAGTCGGTGTTGTTGCTGTAAGTACACCAACTCAACCAGGTGACCTATTCAAACTGGATGTTCAAACGGGAGAAAGAGAGCAGTTGACATCTGTTAATGATGCATTTTTAGCAGACGTTGAACTTTCACATGCAGAACCGTTTTTCTTCAAAGGCGCAGACGATTGGGATGTACACGGATGGATTATGAAGCCAGTGGGATATGAAGAAGGCAAGAAATATCCAATGGTATTAGAAATTCATGGTGGACCACACGCCATGTATGCCAACACATTTGTACATGAATTCCAAATGCTTGCAGCAAAAGGGTATGCTGTCCTCTTTACAAACCCTAGAGGTGGACATGGTTACGGTCAGGAATTTGTTAATGCTGTCCGTGGTGACTATGGAAACGGAGATTACCAAGACTTAATGGCGGCAGTTGACTATGCTTTAGATACGTACGATTATATCGATAAAGACCGTCTTGGGGTAACAGGTGGAAGCTACGGCGGATTCATGACAAACTGGATTGTTGGTCATACAAACCGCTTTAAGGCAGGAGTTACACAGCGCTCAATCTCTAACTGGGTTAGTTTCTACGGTGTCAGTGATATCGGATACTACTTCTCAGAGTGGCAAATGAAAGCAGATCTAAATGATATCGAAACACTTTGGAAGCACTCACCACTTGCTTATGTTCAGAATGTAGAAACGCCTTTATTGATTATACATTCCGAAAAAGACTATCGTTGTCCAATTGAGCAAGCAGAACAGCTATTTATTGCGCTCAAACGTCAAAAGAAAACTTCTAAATTCATTCGATTCCCAGAATCAAATCATGAATTATCAAGAAGTGGAAAACCAAACTTGCGTATGAAGCGTCTAGAAGCTATTCGTGATTGGTTTATTGAATACGTTTAATATAAAAGGGCCCTTGTCTATTGCAGGGCCCTTTTTACTTTAAAATAGTAATGGTGTTTTTCTTGTACGAGTTTGCATAGGGTAAAAATAGGGCATAGTGGGAATAGGAGAAACTGTATAGCCCTAGGAGTTTTTGATGAGAAATGAGTCCATAAAATGTTAAATTTTTGAACCCAATTCAGCTTAAAATTTGTGCTATACTACTACTATTAGTCTCAGACTACCATTTATTACCTATAGTGATTCGAGGAGAACAACATGGAATTTCAGGACATTCAAAATTGGTTTACAGAAGAAAATATTAGACAAGTTATCCAAGAGTATCGAACATTAGGTCCTGTAATGGGAATTTTGCTCCCATTTATTGAAGCATTTTTACCTTTCTTACCCTTGGTCTTGTTTGTAGTAGTAAACGCTAACGCCTTCGGACTATTTTGGGGCTTTTTATTTTCTTGGATCGGTTCCTGTGTAGGAGCTTTCGTTGTTTTTTTAGCTTTTCGTGCTATCGGGAAGAAGAAATTTTTCCGGATTATCAGTCAAAATAAAAAAGTGACCAAGTTAACAGCTTGGGTAGAAAGACATGGGTTTGGTCCACTCTTTATATTACTCTGCTTTCCATTTACGCCATCAGCGCTTGTCAACATTGTCGCTGGACTATCACATATAAAGCTCTATCAATATGCACTTGCAGTCATGGCCGGTAAGTTTGTTATGATTATTATGATGACTTTTGTGGGATACGATATTACAGCCTTTTTGGATCAACCGGTTCGAACAGTCATTGTATTGGTTGTAATTTTCATACTTTGGTATGTTGGCAAACGAGTTGAAGTAAGCTTAAATAAGAGAGTAGAAAAAGAACAAAGGGAAATGACTTCGAACAAATAGAAAGAAGTACATAGAAGGAGACGTATCGGATGGAAACAATAAAAAAAGAAAGCATTGAATGGTTGAAAGCATTAGGAATCGGTATGATCATCTTTGTTTTTATACGTACCTTCTTTTTTTCGAACTATGTTGTTGAAGGTGAGTCGATGATGCCCACCTTGGAGGATGGTAATAAGCTTGTTGTCAATAAAATTGGCTATACGATTGGAGATATTGACCGATTTGACGTGATTGTCTTCCATGCCAATAAAAGTGAGGATTACGTTAAGCGAGTTATTGGTCTTCCAGGGGATCGGGTCTCTTATGAAGACGATAAGCTATACATCAACGGAGAAGCAATGGACGAACCATACTTAGAAAGATATCGTCAAATGGTTTCACCGGGACAACCCTTAACGGGAGACTTTAGTCTGTTTGAATTAACCGGCGAAAAAACGGTACCAGAAGGACATTTATTCGTTCTAGGTGATAATCGACTGCAAAGCTGGGATAGCCGGCATTTTGGTTTTGTTAAGATGGAAACTGTAGTAGGTGAAGTGAATTTAAGATACTGGCCGTTATCAGAATTAGATACGAAATTTTAGGGAGAGCAATCAGCAGAGGCTGGTTGTTTTTTTTTATTTGAGAGGATTAGAGCTATTTATGTTCAAGTTTTGTCGGGGGTAGGGAGTAAAACAGGATATAAGATGAGTTTATGTTCTAGTTTTGTCGGGGGTAGGGAGTAAAACAGGATATAAGATGAGTTTATGTTCAAGTTTTGTCGGGGGTAGGGAGTAAAACAGGATATAAGATGAGTTTATGTTCTAGTTTTGGCAAGGGCAGGGAGTAAAACAGGACAAAAAATGAGTTTATGTTCAAGTTTTGGCGAGGGCAGGGAAAAACCAGGACAAAAATTGAATTTATGTTCTAGTTTTGAAATGGGTCTTGCAAAACCAGGGCATAAAAGGGACTTATTCGCTAGTTTTAACAAGAGCAATGCAAAACCCATCATAAAATTGAATTCAACCAACAGGACCAAACACCCTCTAGGAATTCTTACCCACAAAAGCAGGATTTTACCAAAGAAACAAGAATAGATAACTGATGAGGAGTTTAAGTGGGACGAGGGGGAAGAACATGAAACAAGCGATTGTACAGACCAAATTGATGCCACCTCAGGTGAGGGCGAGCTACATACGTCGTGCAGGTCTTTTTAAGAAAATGAAAGCGGTTCCTAATTATTCGATTACCCTTGTCACTTCAGGAGCGGGTTACGGGAAAAGTACTGCTCTATCCCTCTATGTTCGAGATGAAAAAGTTGCCTGTTCATGGTATACCATTACATCTCATGATGATGATATTTTACCTTTTATCGACCATTTAATTCAGTCTATTCAACGAGTCTTCCCATCATTTGGTGAAGAGCTTATAGAATACAGGCAAGGAATGGATCGTTTTATACGTGAGGAAGAACTTTATACGTTATGTTCTATTTTTGTAAATGAAATCCACCATTTAGAAACAGAGCTTATTTTAGTATTAGATGACTTCCATCATACGGAAGGCTCGTACTTGATTCAAAAGTGGATTGAGCTCGTGATTGAACATATGCCTGAAACGCTGCATTTAGTTCTTTCGTCGAGGAGTCGTCCAAGCTGGCCTGTTTTAGCTAAGTTTAAGGTGAATGGTCAGCTCCTAGACATTGTGGAAACTGATTTAAAATTAACGATAGATGAAGTGGAATTACTATTAGTTGATTTCCATGAACTCACCCTTTCAGAAGAGGAAATTCATCAAATTTATGTGCTGACAGAAGGCTGGGCGATAGCCGTTAGTATGATAGCGGAAAAATTAAAATTTGATGAGTTAGAATCCAAGCATATTTCCTTCTCCCAGACATCACTTTACGATTTATTTCAATATTTAGCCTTAGAGGTATTCACGAAACAGCCACCGATGATTCAGCAATTCTTAGAGCAGACTTCTGTTTTCGATGAAATATCAGTGGAGTTATGCGAAGAAGTGTTGGGCCTGACGGGTGCAAAAAGCATGTTGAATCAACTCGCACAAAAGAGTTTGTTTCTTCATCATGATGGAGACGGTACATATCGTTATCATGCGTTGTTCCGTGAATTTTTACAGGGGCAGCTCCAAACGAATCAGCCTAACCAATACCACAGCTTATATGAACGAACAGCACGTTACTATGAAAGAGCTCATCAATATGAGAAAGCATTGCGGATTTATGAAAAAGTCGGGAACCATTATGCAGTAGCTGCGATTCTACAAGACTATGGTTCTCAAATGTTAGAAGACGGAAAGCTAGAAAGCTTATATGACATATTAAAGAAGCTTGAGGACCGTGAAAAAAATAAACAATATCGACTTTGGTTCTATGAAGGAGAAATTTTACGGTACCGCTCTCGTTATGCTGAAGCAGAACAATGCTATATCCAAGCAAAAAAAATGGCTCTTCAAGCAGATGACTTGGAACAAGCTTGTTTAGCATTAGAAGGCTGGGCCCAAATTTATTTGGATACGATTCAACCAAGTATGGCAGAAAGGATTTTGAGCGAAGCCATTCAGTTACGAGAGCAAACGAGTGGGGCAACCGCTTCCTCGCAAAATCTTTATTGGTTGATGGCAGAGAACTTTATCAACGCAGGAGATGCTGAGAAGGCAGAGCTTTGGTATATCAAAGGAAAAGAAGAAGTCATAGATGATGATAGCCAGGACCTTCTTTATGCCCGAATTTTATTAAGAACAGGTCGAATTGAAGAGGCTAAGAAGGCATTAGTGAAGCAGCATACCGAACCTGTATCTAAGTTGCCACAATCTCACAGAGAAGCGGACCTCCTTTTATCATTGATAGAAGGAATGCTTGGTAACAATGTGAGAGCAAAAGAGCTTGCACAAGCGGGAATCCAGACAGGTCTACAGACTAAGTCCCCATTTGTGGAGGCTTGTGGCTGGATTCGGATGGGACATGCTGTTCAGTTAATGGAAGAGTACGATGTCCATTTAGCGACCCAATGTTACCAAACAGCACTAGACATGATGGAGCAAATCAATATCTCGAGAGGGAAAGCAGAGCCTTATATGGGACTTTGCCTCCTTTTTGGTGGATTGGGAGAATATGAGAAGGCCAGAGAAATGGGAGTTAAAGCCCTCTATGAAACTGAGCATGTAAAAGATGTATGGTTAAGCTCCCTGATTCAGCTGAGTATGGGGATTATCTCCTATTATGAAAGAGACTTTGAACGGGCGATGGACCAATTTGAACAGGCTTTAACATCTTTCAATCAATGTCAAGACCAGTTTGGACAAATGGTTTCACACCTTTGGAAGGCGTTGGTGTCAATTGAGACAGGAGTGGAAAATGCCCTTCTTACTGACCTCAAAAGTACTTTAACGATATGTGAATACAAACAATATGAATTTATTTTTTTAAACCGAACGATCTTCGGACCAAAGGATCCACAAGTGTTGATCCCACTATTGCTAGAAGCGAAGAGGTTCATGATTCACCCTGATTATGTCGCAAAAATATTGGGTGAATTAGGCTATAAGGATATAGAGTCACACCCTGGGTATACCTTGAAAATAAAAACACTAGGAGCTTTTAAGGTTTTCCTAGGAGATGAAGAAATTGATGAAAAAGCGTGGCAAAGAGGAAAGGCTAAAGAATTATTTGAGCTTTTTGTAACCAATCGGACTAAGCTACTTGAAAAGGACGAAATCATTTCTTACCTATGGCCTGATTCTAAGATGGACAGCGCCAATCGGGACTTTAAAGTGGTGCTTAATGCATTAAACAATGCTCTTGAGCCCAATAGAAAAAAGAGGAGTAATCCCTTTTATATTGTAAGACAAGGAACGGCTTATGGGCTTAATGAGGATACGGGTATTTGGATAGATGCGGATCAATTTCAGGAATGGGTCCAGGCTGGACTTGAAGAAAAATCTCCAGACCAAGCAAAGCCATTGCTGGAAAAGGGATTGCACTTTTACAAAGGGGAGTATATTCCGGATAGACGGTTTGATGATTGGTGCATTCAAGAACGGGAAAGACTTCTGATTTTATTTTTAAGAGGTGCAGAGAAACTTGCTCAATTTCATGTAAGAGAAGAAAACTTCGATCAAGCCATTGACTGGTGTGAGAGTATTCTTGAGAAAGATCGAACCTGGGAAGAAGCCTATCGTCTGTTAATGTACGGCTACTATCGAAAGAATAATAGACCTCAGGCGCTGAAATGGTATCAGCGCTGTGTGGAAGTGTTAAAGCATGAATATGGTGTAGAACCATTGGACGCGACGAAGCAAATGTATGACATTATACGGCAAACTAACTAACATGAGAGTCTTTAAGCTGATTAAAGGCTCTTTTTTGGTTTATGCAGTTTAAAATCCATCTGGATGGTGAGAAATACGCTCGGATAGCGGAAAATACGCTCGGATAGAAGAAAATACAACAAATGATACCCACACCTCAATTCCTCATTCCGATGAATATGTAACTCATTTGTAACTACCACCATTTACCCTATAAACAAAGCTAGTCGCTTTAACGAACAAACCAATTAGAGGGGGATTTGATGTGAAAGTTTTTCCGAAGTTTAAGAGTTTAGCCCTTATGCTCATTTTTGTACTTCTTTTTACAGCAGCATGTTCGACAAGTACGAATGATGATGCAGAGCCATCTGATAATTCGCCGGATCAAGAGAATCAAGAGGATCAAACAAATGATGATCCGGTGAAGGAAGAGGAGAAGGAGCCTATTAAAATTGGGGTTTTGGCTTCTTTAACGGGAGTATTAGAGTCGTATGGTGTTCAAACAACGAGAGGCTTTGAGCTAGGAATTGATTATGCTACTGGTGGAACTGGTGAAGTAGCAGGTAGAAAAATTGAAATTATAACGGAAGATACAGAAACAAAGCCTGAAGTAGCTGTTCAAAAGGCTACGAAACTATTAGAAGAAGATAAGGTTGATTTCTTAGTGGGTTCTTCAAGTTCAGGAGACACGCTAGCCGTTATTAACCTTGCTGAAGAATATGAAAAAATCATGATTGTTGAACCAGCTGTTGCTGATAGTATTACAGGTTCTGAGTTCAATGAGTATATTTTTAGAACAGCTCGTAACTCTTCTCAGGATGCCGTTGCGGCCGCTGCTGCCATTGCAGGTGAAGGCGTAAAGATTGCAACGTTTGCCCCGGACTATTCTTTCGGTTGGGATGGAGTTTCAGCATTTAAAGAAGCTGCAGAAGAGCTTGGAGCTGAGATTATTTTAGAAGAGTATGCAGCTGCGGATGCAACAGATTTTACAGCGAATATTCAAAAGATCATTGAAGCAGAGCCAGACTACTTATTCATTGTGTGGGCTGGAGTTAACTCGCCTTGGAAACAAATTGCCGATATGAAAGTACAAGAAAAAGGGATCAAGATTTCTACTGGTGCGCCAGATATTCCGGCACTTTCCATCATGGAGCCTCTAGTTGGAATGGAAGGGTTCTCTGTGTATTACCATGAGCTTCCTGACAATGACATTAACGATTGGTTAGTTGAGGAACATAAGAGTCGTTATAACGGAGAAGTACCAGATTTGTTTACGCCAGGTGGTATGAGTGCTGCGATTGCCATTGTAGAAGCACTGAAACAATCTGAAGGTGATGCAGATGCGAATAAATTGATTGACATCATGGAGGGTATGAGCTTTGAAACGCCAAAAGGAACGATGACATTCCGTGAAGAAGATCACCAGGCATTACAATCCTTATACGCCATTCGCTTAGAAAAGAAAGAAGGAGTTCCGTATCCGGTACCGGTCTTAATTCGTGAATTAACACCTGAGGAAACGGCTCCACCAATTCGAAACTAGTATTTGTTTGAAGAGATGAACTTCGGGCGGTATTCCGGAGTTCTCTTCTTCATTTTATTTAGGAAGGGTGGGAGCAAGTTGACAAACGCACTTGAAACAAAAGGGCTTTCTATTCAATTTGGAGGTCATAAAGCTGTAGATCAGGTTACCATGGGCGTGAAAAAACATGAACTAAAGTCTATCATTGGGCCAAATGGTGCAGGGAAAACAACTTTTTTTAATTTAATCAGTGGCCAGTTAAAGCCTACCGAAGGAGAAGTTTTCCTCGGCAATAAAGAAATTACGAAATTAACGACAACGGCAAGAACGAGATTAGGAATAGGTAGGTCTTTTCAATTAACGAATGTGTTTTCAAACCTGACTGTACTAGAAAATGTCAGATTAGCAGCGCAGTCAAAAGCTGGGGTTCGGTTTCAAATCTTTAAACATTTTCAATCTTACAAAGGAATTATAGAGTCCTCTGAAGCGCTTCTCCATCAAGTCCTCTTACAAGGTAAAGAGTATGAATTAGCCAAAAACTTAGCACATGGTGAAAAAAGAAAACTGGAATTAGCGATGTTATTAGCATTAGAACCCGAAGTCTTACTTCTTGATGAACCAACCGCTGGGATGTCTTTAGAAGAGGTGCCTGCCATTTTAGACGTCATTCATTCGATTAAGAATCGTGGTGACAAAACCATTTTACTGATTGAGCACAAAATGGACATGATTTTAGACTTATCAGATTCTATTGCTGTTCTCTACAACGGGAGGTTACTTGCTGATGGTCTGCCGAAAGAAATTGTGGAAAATGAAACAGTTCAACAAGCTTACCTAGGAGGATTATACGATGAGTTCACTGCTTAGTTTACAAAACGTAGAAACGTATATTGGTCAGTATCATATTCTCCAAGGCGTCGATTTACAAGTAGAGAAAGGTAGTATCACGGTTCTACTAGGTAGAAATGGAGCGGGAAAAACGACAACGTTACGCACAATTATGGGCTTTTACCCTCCTTCAAAAGGTGAAATTTTATTTGAAGGTAAGAGAATAAATGATCAAAAAACGTATCAGATTGCAAAAAATGGAATAGGTTTTGTTCCTGAGGATCAGGGGATTTTTCAACATTTGACCGTTGAGGAACACATGAAGGTAGCCATTCAAAAAAATGATGATCAAACGAAGGAACGGATGGAGTGGATTCTGGAGCTTTTCCCTGATTTAAAGAAGTTTTGGAAAAAAGAAGGCGGATATTTAAGCGGTGGTCAGAAACAGATGCTGGCTATCTCCCGGGCATTTGTAAATGACAATCGACTATTGCTCGTAGATGAGCCAAGTAAGGGCTTAGCTCCAATTGTTATTGAAAAGGTAATGGGAGCACTTATCCAAATTAAGGAGAAGACCTCCATTCTTTTGGTGGAACAAAACTTTATTATGGCTAGTCAAATCGGTGATTATTTTTACATTATGGATGACGGTCAGACGGTACATTCAGGTGAAATGCAGCAACTAAAGAAAGACGATGAATTGAGAAAAAAATACTTAGGGATCGCATAGGAGGGCAAAAAGTATGGATACGCTTTCACTTTTAGCGAACCTGACCATAAATGGGTTAGCAACAGGGATGTTAATCTTTTTGTTAGCAGCAGGTCTTACGCTAATCTTTGGACTCATGGATGTATTGAATTTTGCGCACGGTGGTTTATTTGCTTGGGGCGCTTTTGCTGGTATATGGGTATATGGAATGACAGAAAGCTTTACTTTAGGAATTGTAGGTGCCTTAGCTTGTGGTCTACTAGTAGGCTTGATTACAGAAAAATTGATTATTCAGCCAGTTTACGGTAATCATGTTCAGCAAATCTTAATCACGTTAGGGTTTATGTTGGTGTTAACGGAAGCCATCAAAGTGGTTTGGGGACCAAATGTCATTCAAGCTACTACTCCAAAGCTTTTACAAGGAAGCTGGGAAATTGGAAATATCAATATTATCAAGTATCGAGTCTTTATTATTGTCGTCGGGTTTTTAGTCTTTTTTGTTATGAGATATTTACTTACTAAAACGAGAATCGGACTTATTGTTAGAGCGGGTGTTATGAATAAAGAGATGGTTCAAGCGCTTGGTATTAACATCAAAAATATCTTTATGTGGGTTTTTATGGTCGGTTCTGCGTTAGCGGCATTAAGCGGTATTTTACTAGCTCCGTACTCTGGTGTCATTTATGCAGAGATGGGAATGGAGTACGCTATTCTAGCCTTTATTGTGGTTGTAATTGGAGGCATGGGGAATTTTACGGGTTCCTTGTTTGCTGCCATTTTAGTTGGATTAGCTGGTGCTTACATGGCCTACTACTTCCCAGATCTTTCACTAGCCGTCAACATGTTACTCATGGTATTAGTGTTAGTCTTTAGACCACAAGGATTATTTGGAGCGAAAGGGTGATGAATATGAATAAAATGAGCTCAAATAAAAATATCATCGTATTTATTCTTTTCGCCCTTGTATTAGCTCTATGGCCAAGTTTTTATGATTCTAGAAGTCTCTTAATCTTACTTACACAGGTATTTATCTTTGCAGGGTTTGCCATGAGCTACGACCTATTGCTCGGTTTTACGGGGATTGTTTCATTTGGTCACGCCATGTTCTTTGGAATTGGTGCATATATGACAGGTGTTTTCATGAAGCAATTTGAACCGACTACCATGCTGTTAATCGTTTCTATCCTTGCAGGTGTCGTGGCAGCAGCGGTCGTTAGCTACATAGTCGGATTACTAACACTACGTCTAAAAAGTCATTTCTATGCCATGCTGACACTGGCGTTATCGGGGTTATTTCTAGTGTTAGCTGAGAAATGGAGAACGGTTACTTATGGGAATGATGGCTTTACCTTTGGGGTACCAGATTTTCTAAAGGATCGTACGACGTTTTATTTGATTTGTTTAGGGTTTATGCTCCTTACGTATCTCTTGTTAAAGCGATTCACTCAATCTCCACTTGGAAGGGTACTGCAGGGAATTCGTGAAAATGAACAACGAGTTGAGTCATTAGGTTACCAAGTGATTCAGTATAAAGTCGTTGTCAGTGTAATGGCTGGAGTGGTGGCCTCTGTAGCTGGCTCCCTTTATGGTTTATCGCTACGCTATGTAAATACAAGTGTATTCGCGATGGATATTACGCTTGATGCTTTATTGATGACGATTATTGGGGGAGTTGGAACACTAGTTGGTGCCATTATTGGTTCAGGTGTCATCGAATTCGCTCACCATTGGCTTTCTGATTTATCTGATGTTCACTGGATATTTGAGAGATGGATTATTTTCTTTGGAATTTTATATATATTAGCTGTTATTTTCTTCCCGCAAGGAATTGTGGGTAGTTGGTATAAGTGGCGAGCTAATAGAAAAATGGCCAAGATGAAAAAATCAAATTCGATTGCTTCTAAAAAACAAGCATCCTCATAGGGGGAAGTGGAGTGGATGAAAAAACGTTAGATTCATTTATTGTAAGAGTTCAAAAAATAGAGGATCGCCAGCGAGTAAAAGTGGTTCATGTTCAAGATGGAAATGAAAAGATTGTAGGTTCCTTAGAGGAGGCCTACAATTGGATGCAATCCATTCTTGAACAGCCTAAAGAGAGCAGGGATTTACGTGAATATAGGGATTGTTAGTACTGGGGTTTATATTCCTGAGACATTTATGACTAGTGAAGAAATTAGTATGAAGTCAGG
The DNA here is from genome assembly GCF_039522365.1 of Bacillus carboniphilus. Lineage (GTDB taxonomy): Bacteria > Bacillota > Bacilli > Bacillales > JC228 > Bacillus_BF > Bacillus_BF carboniphilus. The sequence goes on from NZ_BAAADJ010000002.1 coordinate 42,377, forward strand.
TGTTCCCATAGCGGTTATTGAAGAAAAAATGGGGATTAAGAGAAAGCCAATTCCCGGCCCCGATGATCATACCTGTGAAATGGGTATTAAGGCAGCAAGGAAAGCAATTGAAAAGGCGGGCCTTGATGCTGATGAAATTGACCTGGTTATCTATATTGGCGAGGAATATAAGGAATATCCTTTATGGACAGCAGGCATCAAGCTTCAAGAGGAAGTCGGTGCAAAAAATGCTTGGGCATTCGACATTGCACTTCGGTGTGGAACTACTGTCATGGCGCTTCAAGTTGCGAAGAGCCTCATGATGACCGATGAATCCATCCGAACGGTGTTACTTGCCGGGGGATATCGGAACGGAGACTTTATCGATTTTAACAACCCAAGAACGCGTTTTATGTATAACCTTGGTGCAGGTGGTGCGGCTATTATTCTTCAAAAAGGAATAGAAAATAATGTACTAATGCAAGGATCGGTGATTACAGATGGATCGTTTTCAGAGGATGTCATTGTTCCTGTGGGAGGAACAAAACAACCATTAACACCAGGTTTCGATGAGTCTCAATACAAATTAGATGTGCCTGATCCAGAGGGAATGAAAGGTAGATTAGAAGAAAAATCGTTGTCCAATTTCCTAAAGGTCATTCGACATTCTCTTGAGAAGTCTGGTTTAACGGAAAACGATATTGATTATGTGGCCATGTTGCACATGAAAAGGTCAGCCCATCAATATGTATTAAAAGAATTAGGATTAGAAGAAGGTCAATCTATCTATCTTGAAGAATATGGACATATCGGACAAATGGACCAGATCCTCTCTTTAGAGCTAGCGTTAGAGGCTGGGAAGATAAAAGATGGCGACGTCGTTGTTTTAGTAAGTGCTGGAATTGGATATGCATGGGCTTCAACGGTTGTGAAGTGGGGTAACAGTAAATAAAAGGGGGATTGACGTATGGAGATTGTAGTGAAAAAAGTGACCTTACCAAATGGAGAGACGATTGCTTACCGTGAAAGAGAAGGTGGGGACGTACCATTTGTTTTAATTCATGGAAATATGACATCTTCTGTCCACTGGGATATTGTGATGGAGCGTCTTGATTCAAAGTATAAACTGTACGCTGTTGATTTAAGAGGATTTGGTCTATCGACTTATCAAAATCCAATTGAGTCTATCCGTGATTTTTCAGAGGATGTAAAAATGTGGGCAGATGAGGTTGGCGTTGAGAACTACATTTGCATGGGTTGGTCGACTGGGGGCTGTGTGGCCATGCAACTAGAAGCGGATCATCCAGGTTCTATTTCTCAATTACTATTGTTGGCATCCGGGTCAACAAGGGGATATCCATTTTACGGAACAGATAGTAATGGCCAGCCAGATTTAAGTAATCGACTTAAAACGATAGATGAAGTGAAACAAGATCCAGGTAAAACAATCCCAGTACAAAATGCTTATAACGAAAAGAATAAGGGCTTCCTCGAGGCTATGTGGAATTTATTGATCTATCGTAAAAACCAACCAGACCGAGATAGATATGACCGTTATTTAGATGATATGTTAACTCAACGAAATCTTGCTGAGGTCTATCACGCATTGAACACCTTCAACATTAGCGGTGTGCACAACGGATTTAAGGAAGGGACTAATCAAGTAAAAGATATCAAATGTCCAACACTCGTACTTTTTGGAGAAGAGGACATTGTAGTGAATAGAAGTATGGCAGATGAAATTATTGAGGATTTCGACGGCAGGGCAGATGTGGTTGAACTAAAAGGGTGTGGCCATTCTGCTTTAGTCGATGACCCTGAGCAGCTAATGACTGCAGTAGAAGGGTTTTTAGCAAAGGTAGGGGTGTAAAAGGATGAGATTAGAAAATCGAGTAGCGATTATTACAGGTGCAGCAAACGGAATCGGGTTAGAGTCCGCGAAAGTTTTTGCCAGAGAAGGTGCAAAAGTGGTTCTAGCAGACTTTCAAGAGGAAGCAGGATCTCAAGCTGCACAGGAATTAGTAAATGAAGGATATGAAGCTATCTTTGTGAAAGTGGATGTAAGTGATAAGGAAAGTGTCGCAGGGATGGTTGAAAAGACAGTTTCAGAATTTGGAACTATAGACATTCTCGTGAACAATGCAGGGATTACACGAGATGCCATGCTTGTGAAGATGAGTGAAGAGGATTTTAAGAGAGTATTAGATGTTAATTTAACGGGTGTATTCTTATGTACCCAAGCTGTTGTCCCGACGATGGTTGAAAAGGGGTACGGCAAAATTATTAACACTTCCTCAGTTTCTGGGGTCTATGGAAATGTTGGGCAAACGAACTATGCAGCAAGTAAAGCAGCAGTAGTAGGGATGACGAAAACATGGGCTAAAGAATTGGGGCGAAAAGGTATTCGTGTAAATGCGGTGGCTCCTGGTTTCATTGAAACGAACATGGTGGCGACGGTTCCGGAGAAAGTCATTGAGTCGTTGGTTAAAACGATTCCGGTTATGGCACTCGGGAAGCCAACTGATATAGCAAATGCTTATTTATATTTGGCTTCAGAGGAATCTCATTATGTAAATGGAACGGTTTTGCATGTAGATGGTGGAATTATGATGTAGGGGATTTTGGAGAACTCGGCTTTTTTAGCCGGGTTTTTTAATTTTGAAGGGGAGAGGCAGGTGTAGTCGGCGTGTTTCGGGTGTATGGATGATAGTGATTACGACAGAATAGGGTGATTCGCGCGATTATTGGATGATTGCGCGCGAAATATTTATTTTGCGCGCGACTTTTAAAAAATACGCGCGAACTCTTCCCTTATACGCGCGAATCCAGAAAACTCCCCGTCAAAACTCGTTTTCCCACTCAACAACCGGTCTCCTCCCCGCCAAAACCCATGCCGGGACACTAAACCTGTCCCCCTGTCCCATCCCCAGCTGGGACACTAAACCCCACCCTGTAACCCTTTTGTAACTCCGGTACGATACGTTTATATCACGGATTGCAGGGGAAAAAGAGGTGGTTGTATGGTTGTGGAACTGAATTGGATTTCACATAGAGCGAGGTTATCAGCAGGCGAGGTTGCTGTTGTGGATGGGGAAACGAATGAGTCGTTCACTTTCCAAGACTTAGATCAGCGATCAACGAGTTTGGCTTATCACCTCCAACAAAAGGGAATTAATAAAGGGGATCGGGTGGCATTGATATCACCCAATGACCTTTCTTATTTAGATTTGTTACTGGCTTGTTCAAAAATCGGTGCTATTTTTGTTCCGTTAAATTGGAGGCTGTCAACAAAAGAAATCGAATGGATATTGAAGGATAGTCGACCGTCTATCGTTTTTTATCACTCAGAGTATGGAGAAAAGGTCAGCGGATTCGATCCCAAAAAAACGATTCAACTAGATAATGAACAATACAGACAACTGGTAACAACTAAAGACGCCCCGTTCTATATACCCGTCGAACAATCAGAACGAGACGGGCTTGCCATGATTTACACAGGTGGCACAACAGGGAAACCAAAGGGTGTCATTCTTTCACACCAATCCATCCTTTGGAATGCGATGAATACAGTCATTAGCTGGAATTTATCTAAAGAGGATGCAACGCTTACTGTCCTACCGATGTTTCACACGGGTGGGTTAAATGCTTTAACGATTCCTATTTTACTTATGGGAGGAAAGGTTGTACTAAGCCATTCCTTTACACCTAAAAAAGCAACACAGTTAATAAATGAACATGGTTGTACCATTATTTTATTTGTACCTACGATGTATCAAGCCTTTATTCAGTCGAAAGAATTTCAAGAACATTCCTATCCTTCAATGAAAGTATTCCTCTCGGGTGGAGCACCATGTCCGCTTGAAATCTATGATGCTTTTAAACAGAAAGGAATTTTATTTAAAGAAGGCTATGGACTGACCGAAGCGGGACCTAATAACTTTTATATTGATCCAGAAATGGCCTATGAAAAACGTGGGTCAGTAGGAAAACCGATGATGTTTAATGAAGTGAAAATTATGACAGAGAATCAACAAGAAGCCAAACCTCACGAAATTGGAGAGCTGTTACTGAAGGGGAAGCATGCCTTTGAAAACTACTGGAATAACCCTGAGGCTACGTTGGAAACGAAAAGGGATGGATGGCTAGCCACTGGGGACCTTGCGAAGCGGGATGAGGAAGGATATTTCTATATCGTAGGGAGGAAAAAAGATACCATTATAACAGGTGGGGAAAATGTTCATCCCCTTGAGGTGGAGCATTGTCTAGTCCAGCATCCAGCTGTTGTTGAAGCGGCTGTTGTGGGGATTCCGGACTCATTTTGGGGAGAAAAAGTCACCGCTTTTTTAGTAGTGAAGCAAGTCGTTTCTGCTGAAGAATTAACTTCATTTTGTGCGGAGCAATTAGGACGATATAAAATCCCGAAATCGTATCATATCCTAGAAGAACTCCCCAAAACTCATGTAGGGAAAATTGATAAAAAGGAATTAAAAGAGATGGGCCTGAAGATGAGTTGAAAAAGAGCGAAGCAACAGAGGATAAACTCTAAAGTTGCTTCGCTCTTTCTTTACCAAATGCACGGACATTTTGCTTAAAGATGAGGACACCCAGCAGTACATTCATGGTGTACGCAAAAACTAATAGTAGAATGGATTCTTTGTAGGAAAGAATAGAAGCAATGGGAGAGGCAATGGTCGCTCCCATCAATAAAATAAAAGAATACAGGGATAAAGCTTTTGCCCGGTCTACACCAGCTATTGAGCCAATCAACGTAATCATAGTAGGGATTAGGATGGAAATGGCGGACACAAACAATGTAGAAAGAAGGATAATCGCTTGCAATGATGTGTAGAAAAATAAACCGAGCATACTAGAAAATCCAAGTAAAATCCCTAGAAACAAGGTCCGAATCTCTCCCCATTTTGCAATCAATCTCCCAGTAAACAGGGATAATATTGCTCCTAACAACCCAGTGACTCGGATCAGAAATAAATCTGAAGGATTGTTTGAGTAGAAACGACTTAACGCATCATAAAAGCAAACAAAAGAGAAGAGTAATGTGATGACGATTATATAGCAAGTAACGAGCTGTTTATTCTGAAGAATCCGCTTGAAGGTGTAGAAAACGTTTTCATTGGATTGCAGGTTTTCTGAGATTCTTGGTAGTGTTAGAAAGGCGATGACAAATAATGAAAAATAACAAATGGAGAAAAAAATAAAGGTATCACGCCAATGTGACATATCGGAAAAAAATTGGCTAGTTAGCTGTCCTAATATACCTGCTACTAAAAATCCTGTGTTAATAAGTGAAATGACAAGCGTTCTACTTTTAGGTGGAAATAGTTCAAAGCAATAGGTAAACGTAACGGGAGCAAAACTAGCTAAAAGCAGTCCTTGGATGGCCCGAGAGATATAAAGCCACCCTATATTCTGACTATATCCGACTAATAGGGTAGCCGCTGCTGAACAGAGCAAACCAAATACGATAATTTTTCTTCTTCCAATCACATCAGAAAGAGGACCAAATGTAAGCAGACCGAAGGAATAAAAGAAGGTAAATATGGTACTTCCAAACACAACCTCCTTATTTGTGGCCTGTAGACTAGCTGTCAAATCCCCATAAATTGGAATAAGGGTATAAATGTTACTCGCGACAAATATCCCACTAACCACTAGCAAAATGCCAGTAAAAAATAGAGATCTATTTGAAAAAGGCATACCTCCACCACCATTTCAAACATTTCATTTTATTCTAAAATAGGATATGCACCACATCAGAGCGTTGAAAGTTGTTTCCTTAAAGTAACAGTGTAGCTTCATAGAACAGCAACAGAAATTAAGGTAAAATGGAATATATGAATTTACGAAAAAGGACTGTTAATAGAGTTGGATGAGAAGGAAGGGATATACTTGTCAGTTACATTTTTATTAGGACGGTCTGGCTCTGGGAAAACGAACAGGATGCTAGACGAAGTTATAGAGGATCTAAAGGAACAACCACTTGGACCGCCTATTTTGATTATTGTTCCAGATCAAATGACGTTTCAAATTGAATACGAACTAGCCCAACGGTTACCGTCAAACGGGATGATACGGGCACAAGTCTATAGTTTTTCAAGATTGGCCTGGAGGGTTCTTCAAGAAACAGGTGGATTAACAAGATTACCAGTGGATTCAACTGGGATTAGTATGCTGACGAGAAGGATCCTAAATGAACAAAAATCAGGGCTTCGCTTATTTCAATCTCAAGGAGAGAAGGCAGGGTTTATTGAAAAACTAGGGGAGCTATTAACAGAGTTAAAACGGTACTGCGTTCAGCCAGAAGAACTCACAGACCTACAAACTGCCATTGAACAAGAAAAGGGCAGAACTACATTGTCGGACAAGCTATATGACTTACCGCTTGTGTACCAAGCTTTTCAACAGGCACTTGAAGGGAAGTATATTGACCAAGAGGATAGTCTACGGTTGTTATCGGAACAAATGCCAAGCTCCAAGCTTATTCAAGGATCAAAAGTATATATAGATGGATTTTATAGTTTTACACCTCAAGAATATGAGGTTATCGCAGCTCTTATGAACGCTTCCGTACACATGAAGGTGTTGTTAACGCTTGATCGCCCTTACCATCATGACGTTCCAGATGAGCTGGATTTATTTAGACTGCCTGGAGAAACCTATGCTACCTTATTTCAAATGGCAAGGGACGCTGGAATTCAGACATCAGATGAGTTACTTACTGACCAGTATAGGCTAGATTCTTCTCTCACTTACCTAGAAAAAGAGTTAACAAGCATGCCGCCAGCTCCTTTTCATGATCAAACGTCGATTACACTTGCTGAAGCATCCAATCGAAGGGCAGAAGTTGAAGGAATGGCTCAATCCATTCATGCTATGGTTCGTGAAAAAGGCTACCGCTATAAAGATATATCCATCCTTGTTCGAAATGGAGCAGGGTATGACGAACTATTGGATACGATATTTAAAGATTATGAGATTCCTTATTTTAAGGATCAAAAGAGGAAAATGCTTCATCATCCTGTCATCGAACTTATTCGTTCTGCTCTAGAAGTTATTCAACAGAACTGGAGATATGACCCGGTCTTTAGAGCCATTAAAACGGAATTATTATATCCAATTGAAATTAATCCTACTGAATTTCGTTCAAAAGCTGATGTACTCGAAAACTATTGCTTAGCTTATGGGATAAAAGGTAAACAATGGACGAGTAAGGACAGATGGAAATATAGAAGGTATAAAGGTCTTGAATGGACGGATCTTCCTCAAACGGATGAAGAAAAAGAAATGGAAACCACTTTAAATGAGTTAAGAATTATGGTTTCTGCTCCAATTATTCGCTTAGGTAACCGTCTAAAACGGGCCAAGACTGTTACTCAAAAATCTGAGGCACTCTACTTATTTTTAGAAGAATTAGAGATTCCGGCTAAATTAGATAGATGGATCCAGGCTGCAGAAGAAAAGGGGCAGCTTGAAAGAGCGAGAGAACATGACCAAGTTTGGGATGCCGTCATGGGGTTACTCGACCAAGCAGTCGAACTACTTGGTAATGAAGAGCTATCCTTGAAACAATACGCAGAAATCATTGAGTCTGGGTTTGAGGCTATGAACTATGCTCTCGTACCACCTTCTTTAGATCAAGTGGTCGTTGCCAATTTAGATCAATCGAGAATAAACCATGGTAAAGCAAGCTTTGTCATCGGTTTAAACGATGGTGTCCTTCCAGCTAAGCAATCGGATGACGGAATTATTGGGGATGAAGAGCGAATTTTTCTTAAAAACGCAGGTGTTCCATTGGCTCCTACAAGTGAGATTCGTTTACTGGATGAAGAGTTTATTGCTTACAAAGCATTTACAACACCATTAGAGCACCTAGTGGTTAGCTACCCGATTGCAGATGAAGAAGGAAAAAGCTTATTAGCATCTCCTTGGATTAAGCGTCTGCGTGAGGTGTTCCCGGGCCTAGAAGAAGTAGAATGGGCATTAGAGCCAGGTAAAGATAATGAAAAGCATTTTGTATTGAATCCAGATGTGGCCTTGGCCCATTTAGCTGGCCAATTTCAGCTTTATAAAAAAGGCTATCCAATCTCTGAATTTTGGACAGATGTATATAATGGCTTGTTAGAAATACCTTCTATGAAAGTAAAAACTAGACGGGTTCTTTCCAGCTTATTCTTCGAAAATAAAGCAAAGCCGTTGAATAAAAGCACAACAAAAGAACTGTATGGGGACGAAATTCAAGCGAGTGTATCGAGAATGGAAAAATTCAACTCATGTCCATTCTCACACTTTATTTCACATGGGCTACGGTTAGAGCCACGATTGATTTATAAACTAGACGCGCCTAACATTGGGGAACTATTCCATGGTGCATTAAAGCTTTTAGCAGAAAAGTTAGAAGAACAAAACCGTTCTTGGGCATCACTAAGCCAGTCGGATTGCGAAAAATGGGCGAAGGAAGTTGTAGAAACGTTAGCACCTAAACTACAAAATCAAATCCTATTAAGCTCCAATCGACATCATTATATTCGACATAAGCTGGAGCAGGTTATTGCCAAAACTTCATTTGCATTAAGTAAACAGGCTCAAAGCAGTCAATTTGTGCCAACTGGGCTTGAACTGGGTTTTGGAAAAAAAGGCAAGCTACCTCCACTCACGTTCTCACTCAATGATGGAACGAAAATGGAGTTAGTCGGAAGAATTGACCGTGTAGACACAGCTACACATAATGACGGCACCTACGTCCGAATTGTTGATTACAAATCAAGTCAAAAAGAGTTACAGCTTACTGATATTTATTACGGACTATCGCTTCAAATGTTGACCTACTTGGATCTTGTGGTCACTCATTCGAAAGAGTGGTTAGGACGTGAGGCGGATCCTGCCGGGGTACTTTACTTCCATATTCATAACCCGATTTTACAGTCCAATTCACCAATGGATGAAGAGCAAATTGAATCAGAATTGATCAAACAATATAAAATGCTAGGGCTTTTACTATCGGATACAGAAATTGTGAAGCTAATGGACCAAAGTTTAGAAAATGGTTCTTCATCCATCGTTTCAGCCGGTTTTAAAAAGGATGGGAGCTTTAATGCTTATTCTCGAATTGCATCGAAGGACGAATTTAACCTTCTCCGCAATTACGTGAGAAGTTCCTTTAAAAAAGCAGGAAATGAGATGGTGGAAGGTCGTGTTGACATTTCTCCTTATAAAATGAAAAATAAAACACCATGTACATTCTGTGCGTATAAATCCATTTGCCAGTTTGATAACAGCTTACAGGAAAATGGTTACCGAAATTTACAACCTGCCAAATCAGACGTTGCATTGGAATGGATTAGAGAGGAGGTACTAAAAGGTGAATAAACCAAAATGGACACCGGATCAGGCTAAAGCGATTGCATCCTCAGGCAAGGATATTCTGGTTGCAGCTGCTGCAGGTTCCGGAAAAACGGCGGTTCTTGTCGAAAGAATTATTCAGAGGCTGATGGATGAAGAAAATGGTTACAACGTCGATGAATTGTTGGTCGTTACTTTTACTAACGCATCAGCTGCAGAAATGAGGCATCGAATCGGAAATGCATTAGAATCAGCGATAAAAGATAATCCGCATTCTTTGCATCTTCGAAAACAACTAACGCTTTTAAATAAAGCGTCCATTTCAACTCTACATTCATTCTGTTTAGATGTTGTAAGAAAGTATTATTACTTAGTCGATTTGGACCCAAACTTTCGAATTGCAGATTCAAGTGAATTAGCGTTAATTCGAGAAGAAGTCATGGACGAGCTATTGGAAGAAAACTATGCGAAAGAAGAGGCTGCAGAATTTTATAAACTTGTGGATGTCTTTGCAGATGATCGTTCTGATTTGCCACTTCAATCCATTGTTAATAAATTGTATGACTTTTCTAGAGCACACCCAAACCCAAATCAGTGGTTACAAAAGCTAATAGAGCTTTATGAACTTGCTCCAGATACTGACATTAAAGATTTACCTTTCGCACCTACGTTAATGGAGTCCATTCAGATGGAGTTAGATGCTGCCAAAGCATTGATTTCTCAAGCAATCGATGTCGCATCTCAACCGGGAGGGCCAGAACCTAGGATTCAAACATTTGAACAGGACCTAGCTCTTATTCAATCTCTTCAAGAGGCGATTGGTATTGGTTGGGGAACATTGTATCAAGCAATTAACAGTCAAAAATTTGTGACGGCTGCCCGAATTAAGAAAGCAGAATATGATGAAGGTCTAATCGAGCAGACAGAAAAGTTAAGAAAAAAAGCAAAAGAACTGATAGATTCTGTCAAAAAGCAATTCTTCTCAAGAACACCGGAGTCTTACTTGAAAGATATTCGTGAAATGCATCCAGTGGTAGAGGGGGTTGTGAGGCTCGTTCAAGAATACCATGAAAAATTCCAAGCTATAAAAATGGAAAAAGCCATCATTGATTTTGGTGATTTAGAGCATTTCTGCTTATCCATTTTAATGGATCACGATGAGCCATCCGATATTGCCAAGGGCTACCGGAATCATTTTAAAGAAATTTTAGTAGATGAATACCAAGATACAAACTTGGTTCAGGAAACGATTATTCAGCTCATTAAAAAAGGGACTGAAGAGAATGGAAATTTATTTATGGTTGGTGATGTCAAACAATCCATTTATAAATTCCGTTTAGCTGAGCCACAGTTGTTTATTGAGAAATATCGGAGATTCCAATCAGAGAAAGAATCTGATCATGGACTAAGAATTGACTTAGCTCAAAATTTCAGAAGTCGCGAAGAGGTTCTTCATGGAACCAACTTTATCTTTAAACAAACGATGGGAGAAAAAGTTGGAGACATTGAATATACAGAGGATGCTGAATTAAAGGTAAATGACCTCTATCCTGCGTCACCGACTCCGATTTCCTTTATTTTAATCGAACAAAATAATGCGACGTCGGAAGAGGATGAAGATTCACAAGAGGATTTAGAAAAATCCCAAATGGAAGCAAGATTTATTGCCAAAGAAATTCGCTCTTTAATTGATAGAGGAACTCAAGTGTATGATGCAAAAAAAGGTGCCTACCGACCCTTACAGTATAAGGATGTTGTTATTCTTTTACGTTCCATGCCGTGGGCTCAAACCATTATGGAAGAATGTAAAGAACTTAATGTGCCTGTATATGCAGACCTTTCTGAAGGCTATTTCGAAGCAACGGAAGTCGCAATCATGCTCTCTTTGCTAAAAATCATTGATAATCCTCAGCAGGATATACCTTTGGCTTCTGTGTTACGTTCGCCTATTGTTGGCATGGATGAGGAAGAGCTTGCTCACATCCGGATTCATCATAAAAAAGGAACGTACTTTGATGCTTTTAAAAAGTTTATTCGTACCGAGAAAAATGCTTCAGAATCATGTATTCAAAAAGGAAAAGAGTTCCTGGGGTATTTTGAAAAATGGCGAGAAATCTCTCGTAGGGGTACTTTGTCTGAACTGATTTGGGAAATTTACCGGGACACTCAATTCCTGGAGTATGTGGGTGGTTTACCTGGTGGCAAACAGCGTCAAGCCAACTTAAGGGCTTTATATGACCGTGCCAGACAATATGAAACCACTTCCTTTAGAGGGTTGTTCCGTTTCTTGCGCTTCGTTGAGAGATTACAAGAACGTGGAGAGGACTTGGGAACAGCGCGTTCGATTGGAGAACAGGATGATGTGGTTCGTCTAATGACCATTCACCGTTCAAAGGGCTTAGAGTTTCCTTTCGTTTTCGTAGCTGGGTTGAATAAAAACTTTAATATGAAGGATGTTCAGGCTTCTACGCTTTTAGATAAAGACTTAGGTTTAGCCATGAAATACGTAGATCCTGTAAAAAGAGTCACCTATCCATCCCTGCCACAACTAGCGTTTTCACGGAAACAACGTCTCGAAACTCTATCCGAGGAAATGAGAATTCTATACGTTGCCTTAACAAGGGCAAAGGAAAAGCTATACTTGATTGGAACTGTAGCAGAGCTAGAAAAGTCCATTGAGAAATGGAATACTTCACTCGATCATAAGGGCTGGCTTTTACCTGACTACGTTCGTTCAAAAGCGAGCACGTACATGGATTGGATTGGTCCATCTTTACTTAGACATAAAGATATACAGGAGCAGCTCATGCAAAATGATGTCGTGGTAGATAGTCCGGTTATCGAACATCCTTCTAGCTGGGTTATTTCAGTCATTACCCCTAGTGAGCTGAGCATTGTTGAGAGTGAAGATTCCCCTCAATCAGAGTGGTTGAAGTCGATTCGAAATGGTGAACGTATTGGGGATCTGAACGATAACACGGAACAAATAGTAGAACAAATGACTTGGGAGTACCCTTCCAAAGCTACGACCACGATGAGGTCTAAAATGTCTGTTTCAGAATTAAAGAGACAGAGAGAATGGGTGGACCGGGAGGAAATGCTCCCTACACTAAGAAGAAACTCACTTTTCGATCGCCCAAGCTTTTTACAAGAGAAAAAGCTATCACCGACCGAAAGAGGGACGGCTATGCACTTAGTTATGCAGCACATTTCTCTAGAGACTGAAATCAATGTAGAAACCGTTCGAAATTTACTAAAAGAAATGATTTCAAAAGAACTGTTAACAGAAGAACAAGCGGGCAGTGTGGACCCTGTTCTCATTGCAAAGTTCTTTGAATCAGGTATTGGAGAAAGAATGGTAAAAGCTCCTTATGTATATAGAGAGCTGCCATTTAGCTTCGCTTTGCCTATAGAAAAAGTGAACCCATTACACAAAGGTGCGGAAGAAAAAGTTCTCATTCAGGGGATTATTGACTGCTTATTTGAGGATGCGAATGGAGTCGTACTTGTAGATTTTAAATCAGATACGATTACCGGAAAGTATCCAAATGGATTTGAGCAGGCGAGACCTGAATTAGTAGAAAGGTACCAAACTCAGATTGACCTTTATAAAACAGCGGTTGAAAACATATTAGCGAAACCCCTTCAAGAAGCGTGTCTTTACTTCTTTGATGGTGGACATCAGATATCCTTTATTAAGGAATGATTATTCGATAATGGGATCGTGGTTGTCTGGAAGCAGGGTTTTTAGGGGTGAATTGGGACAGCAAGAGGGGTGTCTGTCCGGAAATCATGATTGCCGAGGTGTAAACGGGACAGCAAGCGTGTTGTCTGTCCGGAAATCGGTGTTGCCGAGGTGTAAACGGGGCAGCAAGCGAGTTGTCTGTCCGGAAATCGGGGATGTCGAGGTGTAAACGGGACAGCAAGCGTGTTGTCTGTCCGGAAATCGGGGATGTCGAGGTGTAAACGGGACAGCAAGCGAGTTGTCTGTCCGGAAATCGGGGATGTCGAGGTGTAAACGGGACAGCAAGCGAGTTGTCTGTCCGGAAACCGGGGAAGCCAAGGTGGAAACGGGGCAGCAAGAGCATTGTCTGTCCGGAAACCGTAGTTGTCGAGGTGGAAACGGGACAGCAAGAGCGTAGTTTGTCCGAAAACCGGTGTTGCCGATGTTCAAACGGGACAGACGATGTAGCGGCTGTCCCACAAAAGATATGAAACAAAAACAAGAGGAGAAAAACAATGTTTTTCTCCTCTTGTTTTATTCACTAAGCATTCCCTGTAATTGGTTGGTCGACCGCATTACAGTCAATGTAGTTCGTAGCGCTTAATCCATTATTGGTGATTACAAAAGGACCAGTGTTTAATCCACCTGAACCAGCAACTGTTTTGGAGCTGCTTTTAGGGGATACATAAAAGGTGTCTCCGAACTGGACCTCTCCTCCGCTAACTGAAAAAATTTGAACAGGTCCTACAATGGCAGGCATATCCAACATCCTTTGTATCTTTATTTACTCTGAACAGTACTTCTCATTATTGTATGACAGTTGGACCATTACCGTTCGCCCGAGGTTTTAATTGTCGGATATTTTTAACCCGTGCTTCCATGTGGGCACAACCAATGTTCCCAACCTTCACAATGGAAGCAGAAGAAATCCCGTTAATATCAATCGAATCCACATAAATACTGGGACAAAGGTGGTAAAAGCTCGAATCTACCACTTCACATGATGGGAGTGGTATCGGCTCAACAAAAATGGAAGTCTCCGGTCTCTCCACAGCCCCTTCATGACCAAAGAATATCTCGCGTTCCCGTTGTACAGCGAAAACATCTGAGCGTGAGTTGATTACGCTCGTGTCTCCAAGTCGGAGGGATGAGCTAAAGCTCAGGGTATTCGTTTGAATAGTGTTTACATGGGATATACGTTTCCAAAACATATATACATCATCCTTTTGGTGTTAAAGGTACAAAAGGTCCGATAATTAACGATTCAGGGGGGGTATCAAAAGTTGAAGCTAGCTGAATACAATCACTATCCCCGATTTGTACTAATCCAGCACTTGCCACACCGTTTATTTTAATACTCCCCACATGCAAATCTCTGTTTAGCACATTAAATTCCATCTTTCTTACTACCTCCTTGTTGTTCTTGTTGAAAGCGAGAAAAGAAAGAAAAGACGCCTTGCTGAATTTCTCCTTTCAATCGCTGCGATACCATTTCGACTACCTGTTCTTGTGGTTCTTGTTGAATAACATGATGTGGGAGTTGTTTGATATGGTGTTGAATTCTTGTTTTTAACTGATTTTTGATATCATTTCTTATAAAGTCCACATACTGGTCATCTGCGGTAATGCCAAGTTGATTTTGTGTATCCGATATTATTTGGGGTATGGTTTGATCCATGTATTGATTCATATTTTGCTCAACGAGGTCTTGCAAAACTATATTCTTAGGGTCTGTGCTTGGAGATGGAGTAGGATGTTGGCCGGTAACGAATTCATCCATATTTTGCAGGTCTTGTGGGGTTAAGCCTACATTTAAGGTACCTTCAAGTGTTTCGACTTTTAATTGATCAAATTTATACTCAATCTTATCAACATGAAGCGTTGGTCGTGAATGTAGTTCATTGACTAGCTTCTTCAACACTTCAATTTCTTTTTCCAGTTTTTGAATTTTTTTATGATGTTTATCGAGAGTTTGTTGATAGGAGTCAGAATACGAATATTGTTGATACATGGAAAAATTCCACCTTTCTAGTCAACTAAGTAGTTGGAGTTCCCAAAGGCACTAACGAGGTGTCAGCTTGAGGGGGACCAGCTTGAGCACCGCCTAGTTCTCCAACAGGTCCAACCGCTCCTGCTTCACCGAGTGCTTCAGGTGCAGGCCCTATATATCCCCCAGTATTATATAAATAGGCATTGGATGAGATACTACCAGAGCTTCCGATTTGTAAAACAGAGGAATTACTTATACTCCCGATTCGTAACACATTAATGTAAATGGACTGTTGAATATAAAATTTCATAGAATCACCTTTTATAAAGTAAATGCGATTGGCATATCGATGCCATCTTGTTCATACGTGTTCGTATTACTTTGTTGGTTCACAACATAGATTCCGTCCCCAGTATTAAATGAACCGGCTCCAGCAAATGTTTTGGCTGTTGAATAAGGTGTAATGGAATACACATCACCAATATGAAAGACAGCACTACTTCCGATACTAATCACTTGAACGACGCCAACTATAGCAGGCATTAAACTCCCACCTTAAAAACTTTCCTTATTTTGTTGAAATTAGGCTATAATCCTAATAATCTTGATTTTATATCGTATGAGGAAAAGAAGGAGATGTGATACATTCGCCTACTTTTCACTCTTTCCATTCTCGAAATAAAACTTATATAATGAAAGATATGAGTTAGATAGAAAGGTAGTTGAGGGATGGGACAAAGGATAATAGGAGTTGACTTTGCACGAGGAATATCGCTTTTTGGAATATTATTAATTAACATGATGTCTTTTCATTCTCCCTATGTCTGGGTGGATTCATACGGATACTGGGAAGGGTCAGGTAACCACATTTTATTTTTATTGATTGAAGTGTTTGTGGGAGCTAGTTTTTATCCGCTTTTTGCTCTTTTATTTGGCTTCGGAGCCATTAAAATTTTTGAAAAGTCAATGAAGTTGGAACTCAAGCCCAAAGTTACACTTGTTCGAAGGTTTTTCTTTTTACTAATAATTGGTCTCATTCACGCTCTTTTAATATGGAATGGAGATATTTTAGTTACCTATGCGGTGACAGGATTTATTCTTTTGTTATTGATAAATTTCTCTCATAGGGCACAGTTAACCATAGGTGTTTTACTTTGGTCACTTCCAAATGTATTACTATTTTTGTTAACTTGGCTCGCATATCGTTTTATGCCAGAAGACCAGCTAGGTGTTTACGATTATGAACGGGCAGCTGCTAGCCAGTTATATGCAGATGGAGGTTTCTGGGAAATTACAAAATTAAGAGTGGATGAATGGCTTTATATCAATGGTGCAGGAGGAATCCTGATTGTATTATTTTCCGTTCTACCTATGGTCTTATTTGGAGCAGCCATGGCAAAGGGAGGCTTTATTCAAAAGCATTCACCTGGATACTTTATAAAAAAGGGAATTTTACTTTTAGCCATTGGCCTTTTTATCAAGGTCTTACCTTTATTGACAAGCTACGAATATCCATTTATTTTATTGAAAAATCAAATCGGGGGACCTATCGTAGCCATTGCCTATTTTTTCATATGCTTAGGAGTAGTGAAAGGAAATCAGCTAGGTGTCTTACAGGAAGCGATTGTTCGGGCAGGAAAATTATCTATAACTCTATATTTAACTCAATCTATAGTCTGTACCTTTATTTTTTATGGGTACGGATTAGGGTTGTATGGAAAAGTAGAACTGTGGGAAGGCACTATTCTTGCTCTCGCTATATATTGTGTACAACTAGTATTTAGTTACTTCTGGTTTAAGAAGTACAAGACAGGACCTGTGGAATGGCTATGGCGGTGGTTTACTTATAAAGAAAAACCAGATTTTAAGAAAGGGGAGTGATTGTAGAATGAAGAAAATCCTGATCATTGGATCTGGAGGAGCGGGAAAATCCACTTTAGCTAAAAAGCTGGGAGAACTACTACATTTTCCTGTTTATCATTTAGATTCAATCTTCTGGAAGGAAAACTGGACACCGTCTAATCGAGAGGAATTTAGGCAGAATATCCGGTCTGTGATGGAGAAGGAAGAATGGATTTTAGATGGGAATTTCGGTTCTACACTTGATATGAGGCTTAAACACTGTGATACGGTTGTCTTTTTGGACTATCCATCCCTTACTTGTGTATACGGTGTGGTAAAGAGAAGAATACAATATAATGGAAAGACACGCCCTGATATGGGGGAGAATTGTAAAGAAAAGCTGGATTGGGAGTTTTTGAAATGGGTGTACACATACCGAAAGAAAAAAGCGCCTGAAATCAGAAAAAAACTTTCAGAGTTAACAAATGTAAAGGTTATCACACTACAATCTAGAAAAGAAACAAAGCGCTTCTTACAAAGCCTTTCATGACAAGTGAGTAGGAGCCTATTGAATACCATAAAATACAGATCAAAATGGAGGAAACCTTTATGAAATTCGTAACAGCAGTGAAAAATCAAGTAGAGTTTGTCGGTGTTATTGTGGAAGGACAGGAACTTATTTTTAACTTACATACGATTGATGAAGCAAGGGGTACTAAGAAAACCCCCAATCATTTAATAGATTGCATTGAACAAGGAGAAGCTTTTGTTCAACATGTGAAGGATTGCATTTCATGGGTTGAAAGCCAAGATCAGACCGGAACCTTTGTTTATCCAATTTCGGAAGTTAAACTACTTGCTCCCATTCCACGCCCTTCCAAAAATATTTTTTGTATCGGGAAGAACTATGTGGAGCATGCTTTAGAAATGGGAACAAAAGAGGATATTCCTGAACATGTTATGGTTTTTACAAAACCCCCAACTAGTGTGATTGGACACAATGATCCGATTGATTTACATAGTCAGGTAACCTCGGCTCTTGATTATGAAGGAGAATTAGCTGTTATTATTGGGAAAAAAGGCAAAAACATCTCAAGGGAAGAGGCCGACCAATACATATTTGGATATACCATTATCAATGATGTGACAGCTAGGGATATGCAATCTAGACATAAACAATTCTTTATGGGTAAAAGTCTAGATACTTCTTGTCCAATGGGACCATGGATCGTCCATCATTCAGGTGTAGATAACCCTAGTAACCTTCAAATTACAACGAAAGTGAACGAAGAAACGAGACAAGATTCAAGCACAAAGCATCTCATTTTTCCAATCGATGAATTAATTAGCACGCTTTCACAAGGTCGAACATTAGAACCTGGAGATATCATTGCAACTGGTACTCCTAAAGGTGTAGGTAAAGGATTTAATCCACCACGCTTCTTGAAAGCAGGAGATGTTGTGGAAATCACAGTTGAAGGAATTGGAACTTTAACGAATCGAGTAGAGGATTTATAAAATAACAAGAAATATAAAAGGAATGCGCTATTTACAGTGCATTCCTTTTTCTGGTATTAAACACTTTAATATGCTTGCCGATATAAGTAGAGAGTATTTAGTATCTCTTAGCCTAATTAAATACTAAATATAGTTACAAACGGAAATTTTTATGATATTTATTAAATTATAATAAAAATGTTATATATATAGTTCGTATTAGCTTTGAAGGTGTGGTGACGTCGCGTGAAATCTTTCAATCTATTATTCCAATCCGAAGAGTTGTTTATTCAATTTGTAAAAAAGCACGAATTAAATGAGTATCCGAATGTACTAGTGTCTGTATTTTGTGGAAAAGTGTATGAAACAACGATTGAGAAAGTGGCAAACATCATCCAAACCCACATCCCTCGTGCTGCTGTAATCGGATGTACAACAGATGGCGAAATAATGGGAGGTACCCACACATCAGAGGAAATTGTTATTTCCTTTACGGTTTTTGAGAAAACAGAAGTGAAATCTTTTTCCATAAAAGATATCAATAAATTTAACGCTAAATTTTTGGGTGAGGATATAGGAATGTCCCATACCACTATTGATACAAAAGCGATTATCATTTTATCTTCCCATGATGCAAATGAAAGTACATTGTTCATAGAAGGAATTCAAAAAGTGGCTCCTAATACTGAAGTTGCAGGAGGATTGGCAGGAGATAACGGTCACTATAAGAAACAATTGGTCTTTGATGGAAAACAAATCATTGAAAACGGGATTGTTGGTGTTGTATTAGATTCACAAGTACTTCAAGCACACACTGGATACCATTCGAAGTGGAAGGAAGTAGGAAGACCCTTCCTTATTACGAAAGCATCGGGAAATATTGTTTATTCCATTGAGCAAAAGAAACCTTTGCAGATTTTAAAGCAGTATCTTGGACAAGGTTTTATTAGCCGTCTTCCTATTTCTAGTGCAGAGTTTCCTTTTGTATTAAAAAATAGCATGGAGAAGCGCCCCATTTTTATTCGAAAAGTAGAGGAAAATGGAGCTATCCAACTTAGTGAGGAAGTTACAGAGGGAGATGAACTCACGTTTGCGTATGCAGATACGGAGACGTTGATTGATCACTCTACAAGAGGACTGAAAAAGCTTGCCAAGAAATCAGTGGAATCCATTTTTGTGTTCCCATGTATGTCAAGGCGAAGGTTTTTCTCTGATTTCACTAACTATGAACTGAGAATTCTTGAACAAATTGCACCTTCCGTTGGCTTTTTCTGTTATGGTGAAATCGTTAAAAAAGACCAAAATCTTCTAATAGAAGGCAATGCCATGACTTACCTTGCTTTGAGTGAGTCGAAAGGGTCGAAGGAAGTTCCGAAGCACATTATTAAATTTAAGGGTACGAATCAAGTGAATACGATGATGGCGTTTACTCAATTGATGGAGGCATCCACAGAAGATTTACGGCAAATGCACGATAACGTTCAATTATCGGAGCAATATTATCGTTCCCTTTTTGACCATAATTCAGATGTCGTGTATTCGACAGATCTAAATGGGCGTTTTACTAGTGCAAATCCAAGTTTTGAAGAGGTATTTGGTTATGAAAAAAGTGAGTTTCTTGGTAAATCGGCTTTAAAGTTCATTCAAGATAAGGATATCCCGAGGGTAAGAAACCATTTTTATCGAACCATGAGGGGAAAAGAACAATTCTATGAGTTAGAAGTTGTTTCAAAGAATGGAAGTACTCATATGCTTCATATAAAGAATATCCCAATCATTGTGAATGGTGAAATGGTGGGAGTATATGGGATTGGTCGAGATATCACAGAAAAAATAAGAACGGAAGAAAAAGTCACACACTTAGCACATTTCGACCATGAGACAGGGCTTGCAAACCGAACTCTCTTTTCTGAAATGGTAGTAGATCAGATTAAAAAGGCAAAGAAGAAAAAACGCTCTTTAGCGGCAATGTTTATAGATATGGATCGCTTTAAAATTATCAATGATAGTCTTGGACATACCGCTGGGGATTATGTTTTAAAAGAGCTAGCCTACCGCATTCAGAATTCATTACCAAGAGGTTCGTTCATGGGCCGTTTTGGTGGAGACAAATTTACCGTCTTAATCTCTCAAGATGGTACTGAAAAAGATTATTATGATATCGCCTACCGCATATCTGAGAATATAAAAAAACCCGTTATTTTTGACCAACAGGAGTTCTTTATCAGTTCGAGTATCGGTGTAAGTATGTACCCAACAGATGGAACTGATTCTGACACACTACTCCGAAATTCTGATGCTGCCATGAACCGTGCAAAGCTAATGGGTGGCAGTCGAATCGTTTTCTTTTCCAGTGAGTTGAATGAAAAGGCGATTAAACGGTTGGAAATGGAAAGAGAATTGAGAAAGGCATTAAAGCGGAATGAGTTTCATTTAGTGTTCCAGCCGATTGTCGATCTAAAAACTAATCGGATTACCGGTAGTGAAGCTTTGATTCGTTGGGTCCATCCTAGGTATGGAACTGTTGCACCAGGTGTGTTTATCCCAATTGCAGAAGAAACTGGGATTATTAAGGAAATTGGTGAGTGGGTATTAAAAGAAGCATGTAACCAGAATGCAAATTGGCACAAGCAGGGATATAATGATTTGACTATTTCTGTTAATGTTTCTGCTCACCAGCTACTTGACCCTGCCTTCGTTCTGCAAGTTGATCGTGCTATTGAAGAATCAGG
This sequence comes from Bacillus carboniphilus, assembly GCF_039522365.1. Lineage (GTDB taxonomy): Bacteria > Bacillota > Bacilli > Bacillales > JC228 > Bacillus_BF > Bacillus_BF carboniphilus. The sequence continues at coordinate 63,498 of NZ_BAAADJ010000002.1, forward strand.
GCTTTCACCAGAGTTCTTATATTTAGAATTAACCGAAAGCGTAATGATTGGTAATCTAGATTATTGCCTGCGAGTTATGAATGAGTTGCAGCATATGGGCATTAACATCTCTATCGATGATTTTGGCACGGGGTATTCTTCGTTAAGTTATATTAAAACCTTACCGGCTAACCGTTTGAAAATTGATAAATCCTTCATCGATCATCTATCAAGAAACGCACCAGATTTAGCAGTGGTCCAAGCGGTTATCATGATGGGGAACGGACTAAATATGAATGTAGTGGCAGAAGGCGTCGAAACAAAAGAGCAGGCCTCTGTACTACTAGATTTACAATGTGAGTATGTACAAGGCTACTACTTTAGCCGTCCATTGCAAAAAGAGGATTTTGAAAAGCAATTACCGACTCAGTTTTTGACGGTTTAGTAAGGGAGTTCCTTCCTGGTATTTCAGGGAGGAATCTTTTTTATTTGTTTGGGATTGAGCAGGTAGTGCCGGTTTGGGAAAAGGAGGATTGCAAACGGGAACTAGAGCCAGAGAGTAGTGACATTCACAGAAAAAGAATATAAAAACGGGCAATGTCCGATACAACAGTGCCCGTTTCCTCTTTTAAATTAAGCAATTTTCTCAATGACAACTCGTTTTCCGGTGCTCAAGGTAAACTCAAAACGGTCATTTACCCGTTTAAAATATTCGAAATGATGCTGCACTGCACAAATGACTTCCCCGTTATCAAAAATCATCATATTGACCCCAGTTTGGTTTCTTTTTTCTTTGAGAAAAGACAAATGGTTATGACAATAAATACAATCATACACGGAGAATTCCATTGAATTTAGTGTCATCACGAACTGAAGAAAGGCATCTTCATGCAAATCCTCCAATAATCTTTCTAGGGAATATACTAAATTCTTTCTGATTCGTATTTTGGTCGTGTCACTTAGATGAAACATTTCGTTTGCTATTTTTATTTTATCAGACTCAATGAGTTTTCCTTTTCGCCACCGGTGATTATGGAAAACCTCCACATCTTGGAACAAAAAGTCTTCAAGAAGTGAGGCCTCTTCACTTTCGTCATCAAAGAAGACCCACTGTTCGTTAATATATTCTAAGGTACCTTCCGAAAAGGATCTTGATTGATGCTCAAATATTTTATAGCGACTTACATCCATATGCTCCTGCGACCTCCATGTTGAAAAAGTTCCTATAAGCTTTTTATATAAAATATTCTCTATTTACTTTTTTGACGAACCTAACCTCTTTTAAACCATACCACTTGAAAATGGACGATGAACGCTTCATTTATCAAAGCATACAATAAACACACACGTAGGCCCATGATAGTTGTTTTACCTTACAGAAAGGATGATTGTAATATGTGTGGTATTGCTGGTTGGGTGAATTTTAAACAGAACTTATCGAATCAATCTGATGTTATTCAGGCCATGACGAGAACGTTATCGAAAAGAGGTCCTGATGATTCAAATGTTATGTTGAACCCTTCTGTTTTGTTCGGGCATAAAAGACTAGTGGTGGTTGACCCCGTAGGTGGAAAACAACCAATGTCGATTGAACATTATGGTCAAAGATATACCATTTGTTATAATGGAGAGCTTTATAATACAGAAGATCTCCGAAAAGAGTTACTACTTAAAGGATATTCGTTCAAAGGACATTCTGACACAGAAGTTCTACTGACTGCTTACATTGAATGGAAAGAAAAATGTGTAGAATTATTAAACGGGATATTTGCCTTTGCTGTTTGGGATGAAAAAGAACAGAAGGTATTTATTGGTCGAGACCGACTAGGAGTGAAGCCTTTATTCTATTCAGAAAAAAATGGCGGACTCATGTTTGCTTCTGAACTGAAAGCCTTATTAGCTCATCCTGATATTCAGCCTGTTGTCACGAGAGAAGGGCTAGCTGAAATTTTTGGTCTTGGGCCATCTCGAACACCTGGCCACGGTATATTCCGTGATATCCAAGAATTGAGACCAGCTCATGCCATGCGGGTATCACGAGAGGGTGTAAAGGTTTGGCGTTACTGGAATGTGGAAAGCAAGCCGCATACTGACTCATTAGAAGAAACAACGGAAAAGGTCCGGTATTTATTTACCGATGCTGTTACAAGGCAGCTAGTTTCTGATGTACCATTATGTACATTCTTATCCGGTGGAGTAGATTCAAGTGCGATTACAGCAATCGCTGCTAACCATTATGCGAAACAGGGCGAACAGCTTCATACATTCTCCATAGATTACGAGGGCAATGAGCAGTTTTTTAAAGCCAATGAGTTTCAACCAAATTCTGATGCAGCCTGGATTGAAAAAGTATCCTCAACATACAATACCATTCACCATAATTATGTGATTACACAAGAAGAGCTTGTTTCCTATTTAACGGAGGCTGTTCATGTACGGGATCTACCGGGCATGGCGGATATTGATTCTTCTTTGCTGTGGTTTTGTAAAGAAATCAAAAAAGATTTTGTCGTTGGCTTATCAGGGGAATGTGCCGATGAAATTTTTGGAGGGTATCCTTGGTTCCATAGAGTAGATGATTTGTCTCGTGAAGGATTTCCATGGATGAGATCAACTGGCTTACGTCAAGGGTTGTTGAAAAATGAATGGCGTCAGAAATTAAATTTACAAGATTATGTGATGCAAAGATATAAAGAGACAGTAGCAGAAACTCCTCTACTCGATGGAGAGTCCGGTGAAGAACAAAGAAGAAGAGAGCTATTCTATCTAAATATGCTCTGGTTTATGACGAATCTTTTGGATCGAAAAGACCGAATGAGTATGGGAGCCAGTCTCGAAGTAAGGGTACCATTTGCTGATCATCGATTAGTAGAATACGTTTGGAACATTCCGTGGGAAATGAAGATGACGGGGAACCGTGAAAAGGGAATACTAAGAAAAGCATTAGAAGGCGTACTTCCTGATGATGTATTGTATCGGAAAAAAAGCCCGTATCCGAAAACTCATCACCCAGCCTATACAAAGGGTGTTCAAGATTGGATGAATACGATTTTGGATGATTCAGGTTCTCCGTTATATGAGTTCTTTGATGCAGAACAGTTAAAAGAAATTGTAGCAACTGGAGGGAAGTCGTTTAAGGAACCATGGTTTGGGCAATTGATGTCAGGGCCGCAGCTGTTAGCTCATTTAGCACAGATTCATGTTTGGTTTAAGGATTATGGTGTGAGGGTTAGCGGAGCATAAGCCTGTTGTTAGTCAAATAACGGATCTGTTGTCCGCTTGGTCATCAAGCCGGACACAGGGTCCGTTATTTTAATAAAAATGCCGGTTTTCGGGTTTCAAACGGACTCACGTTCCTCTATTCGCCGTTTTTGAGGTCATTTTGAGCTGATTATTGCCAAATAGCGGATTCTGAGTCCGCTAAACCTATGAAATCCTCTGTTTTTAGTCATATAACGGATCTCCTGTCCGCTTGGGATTTGAACCGGACACAGGAACCGTTATTTTAATCAAAATGCCGGTTTTCGGGGTTCAAACGGACTCACGTTCCGCTATTCGCCGTTTTTGAGGTCATTTTGAGTTGATTTTTGCCAAATAGCGGATTCTGAGTCCGCTAAACCTATGAAATCCTCTGTTTTTAGTCATATAACGGATCTCCTGTCCGCTTGGGATTTGAACCGGACACAGGAACCGTTATTTTAATCAAAATGCCGGTTTTCGGGGTTCAAACGGACTCACGTTCCGCTATTCGCCGTTTTTGAGGTCACTTTGAGTTGATTTTTGCCAAATAGCGGATCCTCAGTCCGCTAAACCCATGAGACCCCCTGTTTTTAGTCAAATAACGGATCTCCTGTCCGCTTGGCGCTCGAACTGGACACAGGGTCCGTTATTTTTTTCTGCCCCCCCCATGTATCGGCAACAGTCATTCAAATTGGACAACTTTCCCAATGTTGGTGGGCAAGTTGTGATATAATAAACCACAATATTCAGATAAAGGAGGAATTTCGTGTTCAAAGAGAATTTTTTTAATAGTTTAAAAGAAGCTGCGGCTATTTCTGGGGGGCCAGGTAGAGAGCAAAATGTTGTAAGACACTTTGTTGAGTTAATCACCCCTTATGCAGATAATGTTGAAGTAGATCATATGGGAAATATATATGCGTATTTAGAAGGACAAAAACCGGGTCCTACTGTAATGGTTTCTACTCACTCCGACGAAATTGGTTGTATGGTAAGTGCAATCGATGAAAAAGGGTTCTTAAGAATGGAAAGAACGGGTGGAATGATCGAATCACTTTTAGTTGGCCGAAAAGTAAGTGTGAATGGCCATTTTGGTGTTATCGGTGTAAAAGCGGGCCATTTACAAACAGCCGAAGAACAAACAAAGGTTCAAAAAATCGAAAATCTGTATGTGGATGTTGGCGTAAGCTCAAGAGAAGAAGTTCTTGAGATGGGTATCAATATTGGTGACTCTATTACATATATTAGCGACCTTGATCGATTCACAAACCAGGATTTAATATGCGGTAAGGCCATTGATAATCGGAGTTGTTGTGTTTTACTTGTAGAGCTTTTTAAACAGTTACAGGATAAAGATTTTAGTGGAACTTTAGTTGGGTTAATTGCTGTCCAAGAAGAGGTAGGACTTCGGGGAGCAACTATTGCGAGCTACAAAATCAATCCTGATTATGCACTCGTTTTAGATACGATTGCTTGTGCAGATACGCCTGATGGTAATTACTATCCGATTGCCCTTGGAAAAGGACCTGTACTTCCACTTTTATCTGGGGGAGGAGTCCGAGGGAATATTATGGCTCCCCAAATGAAAGAGCTTATTACTTCCTTTGCCCATAAATTAAACATCCCTTATCAATTATCAGTTATTACAAAGGGGACTAGTGACCTCTCCGCTGTCCATTTGGTGAAAGAGGGAATCTTGGGAGGAGCAATGACCTTCCCAAGAAGATATTCTCATTCTCCAGTAGAGATGGCCCATTTATCAGATTTTGAAAATGGCTTCAGGTTATTAGAGTCATTGATTAGAAATAGTGACAGCTGGGGAAGTTTAGATTTTATTTAAATGAAAAAAACAAGCACTGAAACAAAACTCAGTGCTTGTTTTTAAATTACTAGTATATCAAGCGCTACGATGCACTCCGGACAAACGTCTTATCCACCCATACCTTCGATCTCCATCTAAACAGCATGATAATGCCCCGTAACCACTCATCTGCACAGAAGGCAATCCAAACACCCACTAAACCTAAGCCTAAGGTGATTCCAAGAAAGTAGGCGAGGGTCACGCTGACACCCCACATGGATAAAATCCCCATATAAACCGGGAATTTCACATCTCCAGCTGCTCGCAACGAGTTGATAACAACCAGGTTAAAAGACCGCCCTGGTTCTAGAATAATAGTTAACATGATTAGTGTTGAACCCACCGCGATAATGGTAGGGTTATCGGTAAATATTCCGAGTAATGGCTCGGAGAATAAATAGCCTAAGACAGCCATTCCTAGGGAAATGACAATCGCAATTTTTAAGCTTTTTAAACATCTGTGGTAGGCTTCATTGATTTTCCCTGCCCCGATCATATGGCCAATCATGATTTGGGTTCCCTGACTGATCGCTACTGCAAAAAGGAAAATAAACATCATGATATTCGTAGCGTATACCCTAGTGGTTAAGGCTTCGGTTCCAAGCATCGTGATAAAATAGGTGATTAGCATTTGAGAGCCATTATAGGACAAATGCTCCCCTGCTGAAGGGATGCCTATTTTCAGCAAGTCCTTTAAGTGACGAAGGGGTTCTGTAAGCTTACGAAATGGAAGCGCATCTGGTGCTCTTTTTACCAACACAATAATAATAACAACAAAGCCAATAAGTCGGCTGACAGTAGTGGAAATAGCTACACCATCGACCCCTAAAACTGGGAAGCCGAATGGACCAAAAATAAAGAAGTAGTTTCCAATCACATTTAGTATATTCATCCCAATTGTGATGTACATAGCATCACGTGTAAATCCATGGCTACGTAATATAGCTCCTGCTGTCATTATGAGAGCCTGAACAAAGCCAAATCCACCAACAATTTTCAGGTAGGAACTTGCTTCATCCATTAGTTCAGGAGGTAAATCCATCATCTTCAATATAGGAGTTGTGAAAACTAAGATAGCTAGACTTAAGACAGCACCAAATACTAGGTTAGCAAACAATGAAACTACTGAAACGCCACCTGCATCTAAGTCACGATCAGCGCCTAAGTATTGTGCAACCAATATAGCTGTTCCTGTTGCGACAAATCCAAACATGACAATAAGTAAAGATACAATCTGGTTCGCAACACCAACTGCTGCTACAGAGTTATCTGAATATTGGCTGAGCATCAGTGTATCTGCGTTCCCCATCAGCATGTGTAAAAAGATTTCTATAAAAATGGGCCATGTTAATGCAAATAAGGACATATTTCTCAGGTTGTTGGTGCCCTTCTTCATGAGGTGAAAACTCCTTTTATCCCACTTTAAATTAAGTAAAATAATGGAGCCGACCCGCAAGAAGTAGGTACCCAAATCACCTAGATAGTAGGGGAGGGATGCTACAAATGCTAGCGAGCCGGCTTCTATACTTATAGGATTAGTCTTTTACTGCACAATAAGTATCATAAATTGTTTAGCAGGAATGTCAATCCTATTTTTATTTGTATCTTTAAAAACAACAGTTTGATTCATTGCATCTTTCCATGTATTTGGACTACTGAGACCTGAAAGTAGTTCAACAGTTTTGCTTTTATCACTTGGATTTATGATTACAAAAACTTCTTTATTCTCTGTAGACTTTTTAAAAGAAATTGCTTCAGCATCATATTGCCAGCTAAGTGAGCCTTCGTTTGCAAGGAGTGGCTCTTTCGTTCTTAGCTCAATCATAGATTGTATATGTGCTAACATATCCTGATCCTGTTCAGTAGGATCCCATGGCATACATTTTCGGCAACCGGGATCCATTCCACCCGTTAAAGCCACTTCATCTCCATAATAGATACATGGAGTTCCTGGGTAGGTTAACATGAGTGTGAAAATGAGTTTTGTTAGCTCTTTATCCTCACCGCATTCTGTTAAAATTCTTGGGGTGTCATGGCTTCCAACTAGGTTAAACAATCCCTTGTTTATGGTTTCAGGATACAAGTATGAAACGGTTGTCATGTTTTCCATAAACTTTTTAGGTGTGATCGTCTTTCTAGCAAAAAGATCCAATACATTTGTTTGGAATGGGTAGTTCATGACAGAGTCAAATTGGTCTCCACGTAACCACGCAATCGAGTCATGCCAGATTTCTCCTAATATATAGAGGTCAGGCTTGATTTCTTTTACAGCTGCTCTAAATTCTCTCCAGAATTGATGGTCAATTTCGTTTGCCACATCTAATCTCCAGCCATCAATGTCAAATTCCTCAACCCAATAACGGGCTACGTCTAATAGATATTTTTTGACTTCAGGGTGTTGCGTATTTAATTTTGGCATAAATGGTGTAAATGCGAATGTGTCATAGTTTGGTCGTGGTTCCTGGACGATAGGAAATTCACGAATATGGAACCAATCTTTATAGGCAGATTTCTCTCCTTTTTCAAGAACATCCTGAAAGTGTGGGAAGTAATAGCCACTATGGTTAAAGACAGCATCTAGCATGATGCGAATTCCACGTTTATGACATTCATCCACAAGTTTTTTAAATGTTTCCTTCGTTCCAAACTGAGGGTCAATTTCAAAGTAATCAATGGTGTCATATTTATGGTTCGATGTTGCTTTAAAGATAGGAGTAAAATAAATTCCGTTTACACCTAAATTCTCTAGGTAATCGAGGTTTTGTAGTACACCTTCTAGGTCTCCTCCAAAGAAGTTGGTTGGAGATGGGTCTTCGCTTCCCCATTCCAAAGTTCCTTCAGGGTTGTTGTTATGATTGCCATTAGCGAATCGTTCCGGAAAAATTTGATACCAGATTGTATTCTCCACCCACTTAGGAACATCCGTAGCATCACTAGTGTGTACGAAAGGAAAACAGAAGTAATATCCATTATCTTTCAATGGCTCATCATAAATCCCTTTTTCACAATAAAATAGAGATTCTTGGTCATTATAGAGTTGGAAGGCATAACGAATTCTATGGTAAGGAGGGTGAACCGTTATGGTCCAATAATCGAATAATGAGTCAGAACCAGAATGAGTCATCGCTAGTTCACTTTTATTCCATTCCCAGTTTCCGGGACTTGCTTCTGTCCAATCAAATGGATCCCCATGAACAAGGGTTGCCTTTAAGGCATCTCCTTTTTTGGTACGGAGGACAAGTTTTAAATCTCCATTTGCGCAAGCGTATGCATAATTATCTGTTGGTCGATGGAATAATGCAGCAGTTTCCATAATATTTATATTCCCCTTTCAAAAAGGCAGGCTTTTTCATTACTATCAGATTAGGAGATTATCATTATAAAATCAAGTATTTTATGGAGAGAAAGCGTTTGCTTAAAAATATAAAAAAGTAGTTGTCAAAGATAAAATTCTATGTATAATGAAAGTAGGTTATGCAATCGTTTTCACAGAATCCGCAACCGAGAGTTTCGCTCCTTTTTTTTGGATATTTGTGCAAACGTTTGAACATAATAGTTTGCAAGACTACTTAATTTATTTTGGAGGGGTCAAAATGAAGAAAGCGCTATCATTATTTATGGTATTCGTGCTTATCTTAGGTGTTTTAGCTGCTTGTGGTCCAACTCGTGAAGATGTAAAAGAGGATGTTAAGGAAGAGGACAACAACCAAACAGAACAAAACACAGATGATAATGCAACTGCAGATAACGAAATGCCAGAAAAACCAGAATCACTTAAGGTTTGGGTAAACGATGAAGAAAAGCAAAAAGAAGCTTTACAAACTATTTTTGATAAGTATACAGAAGAAACTGGCATCGAAATCGATGTAACTGCGATTAGTATGTTAGACCAAGTAGAAGCTATTGCTCTTGATGGTCCAGCTGGTAATGGTCCAGATATTTTCTTCCAACCACACGATAGAATTGGTAGTATCGTAGCTGCTGGTCACGCAGATCCTGTTGACTTAGGTGATGCTCTTGATACTTACACTCAATCTGCGGTTGACGCTGTAACATATGATGGGGAAACATACGGGGCTCCATTAGTAGTAGAAACTTATGGTCTTTTCTATAACAAAGATTTAGTAGAAAATGCTCCTGCAACTATTGAAGAATTAAATGCAATTGCTGCTGAACATACTGATGCAGCTGCTGGAACATACGGTTTCTTAATGGAAGCTGCAAACTTCTACTTTGCTTATCCATTCCTAGGAACTTACGGAGCTTATGTATTCAACAAAGCTGATGGTGCTTATGATGTTACGGATATCGGCTTAGCAAATGAAGGTGCTGTTGAAGGTGCAACTCAAATCCAATCTTGGTTCCAGAGTGGTCAAATTCCAGTTGAAGTAAATCCAGATATCATAAGTGGACTATTCTCTGAAGGAAAAGCTTCTGTTGTTCTTTCAGGTCCTTGGAATATTCCTGCTTTCAAAGAAGCTCTTGGAGATAAGTTAGGAACTGCTCCACTACCAACCATTAACGGTGAAAATGCAAAATCATTCATGGGTGTTAAGTCTTGGATGCTATCTACTTACTCTGAAAACCAAGAGTGGGCTACTGATTTAATGAAGTTTATTACAAATGAGGAAAACTCTCTTCATTACTACGAAGTTGCTGGTGAAATGCCTGCAAACGAAAATGCTCTAAACAGCGATGCAGTTACAAGCAACGAATTAGTTGCAGCATTTGCTGAGCAATCTCAATATGGTGAGCCAATGCCATCTGCTCCAGAAATGGCACAAGTTTGGGAGCCAATCGGTAACGCATTATCTTTCATCGCTAAAGGTGAACCAGTTGAAGAGGTTTTACAAGAAGCAGTTGAGCTAATCAAGCAAAATATCGCTGCAGCGCAATAAGAATTAAGTTAGAACTTTTGGTGGATAGAGGCTTACCTTCTATCCACCATCATATTATTTGGGGAGGATTTCCGATGAAACAGAAAAGAAAGGAAAGTCCTGCAGAGTATCCAAAAAGCTTTGGTACTTGGATTAGACAAAGGCATGTTATTGCAGCCATTCTTTCAACTTTATTTGCTGGCCTTGGACAATTGTACAATCGCCGGTATTTAAAAGGGCTATTATTTATCGTTTTAGAACTTTCCTTTATTGTATCTCTTGGAGGATTTCTGAATTATGGTCTATGGGGAATTCGAACTTTAGGAATTGACCCCAAAATCGATCACTCTATTTTCTTGATGATTTATGGTTTAATTTCGATTATTATATTGGCTTTTGCGATTACACTTTACATTTTAAACATTTTAGATGCTAGGAAAAACGCTATTGCAATTGAATTAGGTGAGAAAAATCCGACTATTAGACAGTCGTTAAAAAATACATGGGATTACGGTTTCCCTTATCTGTTTATTACACCAGGTCTAGTTATGCTGACCTTTATTGTTATACTTCCTTTACTATTTACTGTTTCACTAGCCTTTACAGATTACAGTCTGTCAAATTCACCTCCGAAGAACTTATTGAACTGGGTAGGATTTGAAAACTTTACAAAGCTAGTTACAGTCGACATATGGAAAGACACATTTTTTAGTGTATTCGGATGGACCATTACTTGGACAGTAGTAGCAACTACTTTACAGGTGGGACTCGGGTTATTTTTAGCCTTGCTTGTGAACGATGCACGAATCAAATTTAAAAGAACAATCAGAACTGTACTTATTCTTCCGTGGGCAGTACCAGCTTTCGTTACGATTTTAATTTTCTCTGCGTTGTTTAATGGGGAATTTGGGGCCATCAATAATGACATTTTAAAACCTTTATTTGGAGTATCCATACCTTGGATGCAAGATCCTTTTTGGGCCAAAATTGCTCTAATTATGATTCAAACCTGGTTAGGATTCCCGTTTGTTTTCGCATTGTTTACTGGGGTTCTACAGAGTATTTCAAAAGATTGGTACGAAGCTGCGGACGTAGATGGCGCTACACGCTGGCAAAAGTTCCGCCAAATCACATTACCTCACGTGTTATATGCAACGGCTCCACTTTTAATCATGCAGTACGCTGGTAATTTTAATAACTTTAATATTATTTTCTTATTTAACCAAGGTGGACCGGCAGTTAGAGGACAAAATGCTGGTGGTACGGACATCTTAATTTCATGGGTATATGACTTAACCTTTGAATTGAACCAATACTACATGGCTGCTGTCATTTCTCTAATCCTCGGCCTAATCGTCTCTCTCTTTGCATTTTATCAATTTAGACGAACTAGAGCCTTTAAAGAGGAGGGCAATATCTGATGAACAGAAAAACAAGATCCAAATTAGAAGTAACAGCCATTTACTTATTTTTAGCTGCTATGGCGGTTGTTATTGCCTACCCTTTACTTTGGACAATTGGAATGTCATTAAATCCTGGAACTAGTATGTATTCGGCATCTATGATTCCAGAAAAGATTTCACTAGAGCATTATAAGTGGTTATTTACTAGTGAAAGTAGTGACTACTTAACTTGGTATAAAAATAGTATCTTTGTTGCTATTTTTAACTCAGTAGTGTCAGTGGCTTTAACAGCCCTCATTGCTTACGCTTTCTCTAGATATAAGTTCATGGGTAGAAAATATGGTTTATACGCTTTTCTTTTGCTACAGATGTTTCCATCTCTAATGGCGATGGTTGCCCTATACATTTTGATTAACATGATGGGCCTTTATGATAGCCTCTGGGGATTAATCCTTGTGTATATTGGAGGTCAAATTCCGTTTAACGCATGGCTTGTAAAAGGATATTTTGATACCATCCCACGTGAATTAGATGAAGCAGCAAGAATTGATGGAGCTGGTCATTTCGGAGTTTTCTTCCGTATCCTTCTTCCGTTAGCAAAACCAATCTTAGCAGTAGTAGCCTTGTTTAATTTCATGGCACCTTTTGTAGACTTCTTATTACCAAGAATTATCCTAAGAAGCTCTGAAAATTACACTTTAGCATTGGGACTCTTTAATTTCATTAACCAGCAATTTGCCAATAACTTCACACGATTTGCTGCTGGTTCTATCATGATTGCAGTTCCGATTGCTCTTGTATTCCTATTCTTACAACGTTACCTTATTTCAGGACTTACATCTGGTGGTACGAAAGGGTAAAATGGACAACAGATTAAAGTATAGGAGTGACAGTGCATGCTAAAGAAATCAATGGCTCTGTTTCTCATGTTGCTCATTCTTTCGACTACAATCAATGTGAAGCAAACTGAGGCACAAGACCGAACTTGGCAAGATGAAACTATTTATTTTTTAATGGTGGACCGATTTAACAACGGGGACCCATCCAATGACTTAGATAGTGATTTAGAAGATCCTCTCGCTTATCATGGTGGGGACTTTCAAGGGGTTATTGAAAAGTTAGATTACATTAAAGATATGGGATTTACGGCTATCTGGCTAACTCCTGTCTTTGATAATTCAGATAAGGGCTACCATGGCTATTGGATCCAAGACTTCTATAATACAGATGAACACTTTGGAACTATTGAAGAATTTAAGACTCTAGTAGATGAGGCACACAAACGTGATATGAAGATTATATTGGACTTCGTAGTTAATCACGTGTCACCTGAACATCCATGGGTAGAAGACTCAGAAAAACAAGATTGGTTTCACGAGAACAAACCAATCTTAGGTGACAACCAAGAGCAGCTGGAAAATGGGTGGATCTATGGTCTACCTGATCTAGCGCAAGAAAATCCTGAGGTCAAACAATATTTATTGGATGCTGCCAAGTGGTGGATTGAAGAAACTGATGTTGATGGCTATCGATTAGATACAGTCAAACACGTTCCAAAAAGTTTTTGGACCGATTTTGTTACTGAAGTCAAAAGTGTGAAAGAAGATTTTTATTTAATTGGGGAAATCTGGTCAAAAGATCCACAATACATTGCCTCTTATCAAGAGACTGGAATAGACGGTTTTGTGGACTATCCTTTACATGAATATCTAAGGAATGCATTTGATAACTATGACAAATCATTGGAAATGCTTTTCGTTCAATGGAATCGAAATAAGTTAGTTTATGAAAATCCATTATTAAATGGAAATTTTATTGATAATCACGATAATACTCGCTTTACTTACGAAGTTGCCAAAAACAATATTCACCCAGGTACAAGATGGAAGCTAGCCATGACCTATCTATATACAGCACCTGGAATCCCAATCGTTTATTATGGGTCTGAGATTGCCTTAAATGGTGGAAATGATCCTGATAACAGACGAATGATGAGCTTTAGAGCTGATAAAGAGTTAATCGACTACTTTACGAAACTAGGTGAAGTCAGAAATACCCATCCATCACTAAGACGGGGTGATATGGAAGTCTTATATGAAGAAGATGGAATGGCTGTATATAAAAGGACATATGAGGATGAAGTAACAGTCGTTGCGATCAACAATTCCTCAAAAACACAAACAGCAACCATTGATCAAAGTGAGCTAGAAGAAGATCAGGAGCTAAGAGGCGTATTAGAAGGAGATTTAGTTAGAAGTGATGAAGGAAAGTACAACATCACTCTTAATCGTGAAACCTCTGAAGTCTATGTATTAGCTGAAAAGAGTGGATTAAATATCCCTTACTTATCCACGTTAGCTGTGATCTACTTATCATTTATCGGGTTTGTTTTCTACGTTTGGAGAAAAGGAAAACGTAAGAAAGAGTGAGCTTTTTAGGAGGAAAACAACATGTTAGAAGATACAAGCTTCGCTATACATCCTGGTCAGCAAAAACAAAATGGTCAAGACGGTTATAAAGCTATTGGACCAATTGTTTCCTATAAGAAGGAAGGAAACCTTTTCAACGGGACTACGGAAAATGGAGAGCTAGCAATCGCCTTTAAGCGAGAAGACATTGTTCACATTGAAATGAATCCATTTGGAAAAGCTACCTTACCAAAAAGCCCAGCCATCATTGTCTCTGAAAAAGATATCGACTTTAAGATTGACGAATCCAATCATTCAATCACTCTTTCTACTGGGGCATTAACGGTTGTGATTCAAAAGGATCCTCTTCTTATTAACATCTTAGATGGAAAAGGAGAAGTCCTTGTACAAGAGTCCAAAAGTGGTATGGCTTATAAAGAAACAAGAGAAGTCATTTGTTATAAGGAAATGGAAGAGAATGACCACTTCTATGGATTTGGAGAAAAGACAGGCTTCCTAGATAAACGTGGAGAAAAAATGGTGATGTGGAACAGTGACGTGTATGCTCCTCACAATCCAGAAACAGATTCACTGTATGAATCCATCCCATTTTTCACAACGTTAAGAGATGGTAAAGCATTTGGGATTTTCTTTGATAACACCTTCAAAACTACGTTCGACCTTCGTTCTGAAACAGATCGTTATTCGTTTGGTAGTGAAGGGGGAACTATCAATTATTATGTGTTTGCTGGTCCTACGATGAAGAATGTATTGGAACAGTATACGTATGTAACCGGTAGAAGTCCGATTCCACCGAAATGGAGCATTGGCTATCACCAATCCCGTTACAGTTATGAAAGTGAACAAGAAGTAAGAGAGCTTGTTAAACTGTTTAAAGAAAAAAATATACCAATCGATGTGGTTCACTTAGATATTCATTATATGGAAGGGTATCGTGTCTTTACATTCGATAAAAATCGTTTCCCTAATCCAAAACAGCTAATCCAAGATCTTAAAGAACAAGGAATTCATGTAGTACCGATTGTAGACCCAGGAGTGAAGGAAGACTCTGAGTATCCAATCTACCAAGAAGGGGTACGAAACGATCTGTTCTGTAAATATATAGAGGGAAATATTTACTTTGGTGAAGTATGGCCAGGAAATAGTGCATTCCCTGATTTTACAAGCGAAAATGTGCGTAAGTGGTGGGGAGAAAAGCACGAGTTTTATACTGATTTAGGTATTGAGGGTATTTGGAATGATATGAATGAACCTGCCGTTTTCAACGAGACGAAAACAATGGATTTGAAGGTTATTCATGATAATGATGGTAATCCAAAATCTCATCGTGAGCTTCATAATATTTATGGCTTATTGATGGGGAAATCCACTTATGAGGGCATGAAGGACCAATTGAGTGGAAAACGACCATTTTTACTAACACGTGCTGGTTACTCTGGTGTTCAACGTTATGCAGCTGTTTGGACTGGTGATAACCGTAGTTTCTGGGAGCACCTACAAATGGCGATTCCAATGGTTATGAACCTAGGCGTATCAGGTGTACCTTTTGCCGGACCAGATGTGGGTGGATTTGCTCATGATTCGAATGGTGAATTATTAGCTCGTTGGACACAAGTAGGTGCATTAACCCCATTCTTTAGAAACCACAGTGCCCTAGGTTTTGTTAGACAAGAGCCTTGGTCATTTGGTGAAAAATATGAAGAAGTGGTGCGTAAGTATATCCAGCTTCGTTACCAATGGCTACCGCAGCTTTACACCTTATTTAAAGAAGCGAGTCAATCCGGTCTGCCAGTGATGAGACCACTTGTTATGGAATATCCAAATGATGAGAATACAGTTAATTTGTATGATCAATTTATGATCGGAGATAACGTTATTGTTGCCCCTATCGTAAAACCAACCGATGAATACAGAGTGGTGTATCTCCCTGAGGGAACATGGTATGACTTTTGGACAGGTGAAGTTTTAGAAGGTGGCAAACGCCATTTAATTCATGCACCACTTGATAAACTTCCGATTTATGTATTAGCAGGGACAGCCATTGCACAAGGTAACGTTAGAATGTCTACTGAAGAAAAAGAGGCAACGAGAACGGTTCATTTATATTACTCCAATAATAGTGAGTATACCTTTACTATGTATGAGGATGATGGATCAACGTTCGCTTTTGAAAACGGAGAATATTTAGATATGGCGTTTACCATCACCCAAAAAGATGGCTCGATTCAAATGACTAGTGAACGGTCTGGTTCATTCAAGCCTGAATGGGAATCTTTCCATTTAGTCTTACACGGTGCCCAGGAACATGTGAAAATTGAATTCGATGGAGTTTTATTAGAGGAGCAAGAAAAGGGAAAGTATTCTTTGAAAATGTAGGCAATCGGAAGGGGTGATGTTAATGACTGTAACAATTAAGGACGTGGCTAAGCTTGCTGGGGTATCTCCTTCAACGGTATCTCGGGTAATCGCTGACAGTTCGAGAATTAGTGAAAAGACCAAGATCAAGGTTAGAGAAGCTATGCAGCAGCTTGGCTATCACCCCAATATGATTGCAAGAAGCTTGGCAAGTCAATCAACTCAAACTATTGGTCTCGTCGCTCCAAGTTCAACAGACTTAGTATTCCAAAATCCCTTTTTTCCAACCGTTCTACGAGGAATAAGTGAAGGGGCTCATACTAAGCAATACAGCATTCACATGACAACAGGTAAAACAGAAAAAGAAATTTACGATGATGTCGTTAAAATGGTACAAGGTAGGAGAGTGGATGGGGTCATTCTTCTTTATTCAAAAGTCGAAGACCGAGTCTTGTCCTATTTGAGAGAAAGAAATTTTCCTTTCGTTGTGATTGGAAAGCCGTTTAAACATGTAGAAGAAATCACTCATATTGATAATGACAATTTCCGGGCCGCTAAAGATGTAACAGAACATTTATTAAGACTTGGGCACGAACGAGTGGCCTTTGTCGGGGGAAACCTGAATTTTGTAGTGACAGTAGACCGTGTACTGGGCTATGAGAAAGCCTTAAGAAATGCAGGAATATCTTTAAGGAACGAATATGTTATTCATGAGGAATTCTTGCGTGAGGGTGGACAGGAAGCGGTAAATGCTCTCCTTTCCCTAGAAGATCCACCAACTGCCCTTGTAGTTTCAGATGACTTAATGGCCCTTGGTGTATTAAACAGTTTAAATGAACTGGGAATTCAGGTACCTAAAGATATATCAGTTGTTAGCTTCAACAATGTGATGTTAGCCGAAATGTCACGTCCTCCACTTACATCCGTGGACATAAACATTTTTGATTTAGGATTTGAAGCGGCCCGAAACTTAATGCAAATGATTGAAAACCCCAAAGAGCCAGTTAAACGGGTGATTATCCCATATAACCTTGTAAAACGAAGCTCTTGCGGACCTGTTGAATCAGCAATTGTTGAGTCGACTTAATAAAAGAAACCCGAGCATACTTAGATGCTCGGGTTTTTCCTTTGCCATCGTATGATTAACAATTCCCGCCATACTTTAGTGATTAAAGATGGTCCGTCTTTTTAGAGTACTGATGCTTGCCAGCTTTTCGATTTTTCTCTTTTAGTTCATTTTTCTTCTCGTGATAGGCTTGATTATCAAACGCCTTTTTATCATTATCAGATGTTCTAGGCATATTGAGAACACTCCTTTTAGTTTTCAAAGATATTTTTTAGTATGCCTAGTAAGTTGATAAATGATGTATGGGAGCTTGATTTAGGCTATACGGTAATGATAGAGCTCTCTACCCTTATGCACGCCTTTATAAAAGTATGGAGCATACTTAATGGAATAAAATTGTAGAAATGCTAAATCTGAATTTGGAATTCAGGCAACCATACAACTGTTCCGTCTAAGAAAAAAAGCCACCCTCACGAAGAGAGTAGCCTTTCAAATCTATTTCCCCAAAAAGAAAATGGCAATGGTTCCTGGACCACTATGTGATCCTATAGCAGCACCAATTGGGTGAATGACAAAGTTTTGGACACCTAATTCGGATTGAATCATTTGTTTCATTTCTTCTGCTGTTTCCACTGCATCACCGTGGCTAATTGCAACGGTTTGGTTGCTCCAATCGCCGCCTCTTTCTTTCATAACTTGTACCATTTTCTTCTTCCAACGGTCTTTTCCTCTGACTTTCTCTAGTGGTACTAGTTCCCCATTTTCAACATGAAGCAATGGTTTCACTTGTAGCATTCCACCGATCCATGCCGATGCTTTTGAGATACGCCCTCCACGAGCCAAATATTCAAGGTTCTCAACCGTAAAAAGATGTTCGATTTGTTGACTGTAATCGGTAACTTCTTTAACGATTTCTTCTTTTGTTTTACCCTGTGAGCTCAACTCCGCTGCTTTGCGGATTACGAGTCCATAGCCAAGAGAGGCACATTTAGTGTCGACAACTGTAATATCCATCTCAGGGTTTTCTTCTTTCACTTCTTCATTCATTAAATGTGCCGTTTGATAGGTACCTGATAAACCAGAAGAAAAAGCAAAGTAAATAGCTGATTTATTTTGCTTAGCATATTTTGTGAAGATTTCCTTCAACCTATAGGGAGAGACTTGTGCAGTTTTTGGAACACTGCCCTCTCTCATTTCTTGATAAATTTCATTGTATGTAATCTCAAAGAGGTCGTCATATTCCTTATTATTTAATAAAACCTTAAGAGGTAATACATCTACTTGATGTTCTTCTAAATAAGAAAGAGGTAGATCACATGCACTATCAGCAATAATTTGAACGGTCATTCTTTCACCTTCTTAAAATAAGTCTTAAGTTTAGTTTACGAAATTATGGTAAATAGAGCAATATAGGAGGTTGTGAATCATGGTTAAAGAAGAAATCAAAAAGATCATCGTTGTTTGTTTTGGAGCATTTCTTAATGCCATTTCGGTTAATTTTTTCTTAATCCCAGCTGATGTGTACGCCAGTGGTTTTACCGGATTAGCTCAGTTATTATCGAGTATATTTGGAGAATTTACTCCTTTTACAGTTTCAACGGGAATTCTCCTATTCCTTTTAAACATACCGGTTACCATTTTAGGGTGGAAGAAGGTAGGTAAATCCTTTACTTTTTATAGTTTTGTTAGTGTTATATTAACGACCTTATTCTTAGAAATTATTCCGGTCACACAACACTCACCTGACATTCTGCTAAATGCTGTTTTTGGTGGAGTATTTGCTGCTCTTGGTGTAGGTCTTACATTAAAATGGGGTGCATCCACTGGGGGAATGGATATTATCGCTATGATATTATCCCGGATGAAGGATCGGCCAGTCGGTACATATTTTTTTACAATGAATGCTGTTATTATCGTTTCTGCTGGTTATTTATTTGGGTGGGAAAGTGCTCTATACACATTAGTAGCTCTTTACGTATCGACACGCCTTATTGATGCCATCCATACGAGACATGAGAAGCTAACTGCAATGATTATCACAAAGAAATCAGATGAATTGAAAAAAGCCATTCATAACAAGCTAGTACGTGGGATTACCACTTTACCGGCAAAAGGTGCATTTACAAATGAGCCCAAAGAAATGTTAATGATTGTTATTACTAGATATGAGCTATATGATCTTGAACATATTATACGAGACGTAGATCCGAATGCTTTCACTAATATTGTCCAAACAACTGGCATTTTTGGTTTCTTTAGAAGAGATTAACAAGGGTAAAAATAGGAATACTAACGGTAACATTCACAGTAGGGGGGACCCACATCATGAGAAAAGCAGCAGTTTATTTTGTTACCGTATTACTATTTTTAGGATGCTTTCAGTCTGTTGCATGGGCAGAAAGCGCACTTAGTAAGGAATTTACATTAGATGTAGATCTAAACCGAGACCCCACTTTTACAGAGTTTATCATCACTCTAAGAAATACGAGTAAACAGAAGCAAACCTTTCTATTTACAACCTCACAAACCTTTGAGATACAGGTCACCAATTTAGAAACAAAAGAGACGGTCTATACCTATTCCGCAAATAAATCATTTTTGCAGGCGCTTCAAACCCTACAATTGAAGCCAGATGAAAGCAAACAGTGGAAAGACCGATGGGTATATCCTGATGGAAAAAAACCAGTTGGCGATCATCTTGTTCGTGTTTCTTTAGTTGCTAAATCTGTCAATAAAAAACCCCTTTCACCTAGTGAACGGACCATTGAAAAAGTTGTTACCTATACGAGGGAGCATCCGACTATTCAAAATGTATCGGTTGAAAAGAGATATGAGGGTTATTATATTACAGGCACAATTCAATCTAACCAAAATGTTTATTTTTCATTAGACGATGGTCATCATGTATTTATTCAAGATAAAGCGATTCCAGTAAAATCACATAACTTCTCTATATTAGTTCCTTATAAAGAAATCCCTGCCAATACAAAGGGCACTATCGTTCTAACAATACACGGGAAAGGGGATATGCTTCCTTACGCTATTGACTTAGGTTGGTAAATGTAAAAAGATGGCTCGTTTCGAACCAAATGGTACGAAACAAGCCATCCTTTTTTAACCCTGAGTCTTAAACTGATCCAGCTGATTTTGCATCTCTTGGAGTTGCAATTTTTCAGCTGTTGTCGAATTGGCATATGCAGATGACAAAGCATTTTGTGCTTTCGCAATTAAAGCCTGATCTTGTGTTCCCGTTCCTTTACTTGCCTCAGTTGCTCTCGTTACCCATTTAGAAGCTTCTTGAAAAAGCTGGTTCCCCATTATTCAATTCCTCCTAAAGAGGAGTTATGAACATTTTCCATCTTTTTCGCTTCCGCCTCAGCATATGTGCGTTCATATGGGAATCTTTCGTCATGTTTTGAAACAGAAGTTTTATTTTGCTGAATAAATCGTTTTGATCGATTTCTCTTCCCCACAGCAACAACCCCCTGTTGTCATGAACCAGTTTTGAGTCTTTTATGACTCATATATAGTGTAGGTGAAAAGGGTGCTAAACAAACAGGGTAATATGTGGTGTGTCGGGTAAAATGTGAAGGGTATATTTGGTGTGTCGGGTAAAATGTGAAGGGTATATTACTCTTTCAGCAAATACTCTTCTAGGAAGACTGCAATCCCATCTTCTTCATTTGTAAGCGTGACTTTATTCGAAATATTTTTGACTTCGTCTGATCCATTCCCCATCGCAACTCCAACTCCAACATACTCTAACATTTCAAGGTCGTTATCTTCATCTCCGAATGCAATGATGTTTTTCTGAGGAATACCTAGATAATCAGCAACTTTCTTAACGCCAACCGCTTTATTTAATCCATATTTTACAATTTCCACGACATGAAAAGGTGCACCCCATCTTCTATGGTCAATTAGCTCCGCGTGTACATCAGAAAGATGTTTTCGGATACGAGGAACTTCCTCTTCTTTAGCGTGAATCAATAAGCTGGTTGGGGCTTCATTAAGAAACTCACGAAGATCACCAGTGGTGGTATTCGGGTTTCCGAGGGAAAATATATCTAATAATTTTTCATCATGATAATGAAAGTAAACGTCGTCTTTTACTTCTGCAATAATGTTATGGAAATGATATTTCTGACAAGCGTCCACAATTTCTTTGACGACTTCAAGGTCCATAGGACTATGATATTCACCAAAGGAATGGTCTGTTGGGTGATGGATGAAAGCACCGTTAAAATTCACAATAGGTGTATCCAGTTTTAGTTCATGGTAATACATTTCACTAGAACGATACGGTCTTCCAGTTGAAATCATCACCTCATGTCCGTGTTCTCTGACTTTATGTAGAATGTTTTTCGTATGTTCCGAAATCGTTTTATCATCTTTTAATAACGTGCCATCCAAATCCAGTGCAATTAAGTGTTTATCTACCATAATGTCTCCTTTTTTCTGTTATTATTGGGATAATCATTTTATTCAGCCTATAATGGTATTATGAAATAATTACATCAAAACTTCTACCCATGGTTAAAAGAAAGGCGGAAAATCATGTACTATATCGATCATTACAAGATAAAAGACATTCCTCTTTTAGAGGTAGGACCTCAAGAATCAAAATCCAAACCTCTTCCAGTGGTCATTTTTATTCATGGGTTTACAAGTGCAAAAGAACATAATTTGCATTATGCCTATTACTTAGCGGAAAAAGGATTTCGTGTTCTCTTACCAGAATGTGATCTACATGGTGAACGTTCGAAAGGGTCTTCCGCAATGGAGCTATCCTTACAATTTTGGAACATTGTGATTAAAACCATTCATGAATTGGAGGATTTGCATACATATTTAGTGGAAGAAAATAAGCTTAAAGGGGATTCCATCGGAGTAGCAGGGACTTCAATGGGTGGTATCATTACACTAGGTGCGTTGACTCAATTTGAATGGATTAAAGCAGCGGTCAGCCTAATGGGGAATCCTTCGTATATTGGTTTTGCGCAAATGCAAATCGATGGCATTCAAAAACAAGGGATTCCAATTCCATTTACAGATGAGCAACTTCAAGCACAATTAGATGCCTTAAAGGCCTATGATTTAAGTATACAACCGGATTTACTAAAGAAGCGCCCTCTCATGTTTTGGCATGGTGAAAAAGATGGAACTGTCCCGTTTGCACATGCACATGAATTTTATGAAAAGGTTAAGAATCTTTATAATGAAAGTCCAACCCTAATACAATTTCACAGAGACCCAAAAGCAGATCATAAAGTATCCCGGTATGGCGTACTAAAAACAGTGGAATGGTTTGAACAACACCTAAAAGTGAGCCAGCTCACATCTTAACATAGATTTTCGAATATAATAGGAAGAGAAAACAGCTTATTTTAAATCTGTACAAAGATTTGTTACTATAAAGGTAAGAAACCGGAGATGCAAAGGAGTGTTATTAAAATGGATCAGGATTTAAAAGATAGTATTTACGCAGCACTTGAGCAAGTTGAAGACCCAGAGCTTGGAATAGATATCGTAAACTTAGGACTTGTATACAATGTTGAGTTAGATGAGGAAGGAACATTAGAGGTTGAAATGACTTTAACTTCCATGGGATGTCCACTGGCTGGAACGATTGTAGAACAAGTCAATCAAGCTGTTTCAGATTTACCGGAAGTTAAAGATTCTCATGTAAACATTGTATGGAATCCACCATGGTCAAAAGACCGTATGTCTCGTTATGCCAAAATCGCATTAGGCATTCGATAAAACAAATGCAGGTGACTCTTGATGTTACCTGCTTTTTTAAATTTTGTAGTTCCCATACATCGGCCCTTCGTAGATTTACAGGTACGATTCCGGACGAATTGTGACCGAAGATTGTCTTTTTCTTGATTTAAGGGCACGATATCTGCCGTATTGTTACCGTAAACCGGCTCTTCGTCAATCTAGGGGCATGATTCCTGCCGTATCAACGGAAATAGGTGGCCGTTCACGAAACCTTACAGTTATACAAAGAAATTCATAATCAACTATTATAAAAATGTAATCATGTTTTTCCCCAGAACAGGTAAAACTATAGCTAGCCCTTGATTAAAGGAGGAGTTAGCATGGGTCAAAACCGTCAATTCAAACCTGGTCAAAAGGCGCCAAACAATGGAATCTATGTTGAAATTGGGGAAACAGGTAGTAACGTTATGCACCCAAAATCAATTAAGATGAGTGCAGGGGACAAGTTCCCTGAGTGTTCAAACCATAACCGAGTTTGGACGTATAGAAGTAAGTTTAAATAATTTTTTGTAAAAAGTGGAACATTTTACAGGTTAAATCGTATGTATTGTAACATCCTTGAGCCTTCCTTCATTGGAATGGCTCTTTTTTAAAGAGGTGATATGGAATGGCTTTTGAATCGATGACTTATAAGTTACAAGAAGCATTTCAAAAGGCAGGGGAACTGGTCAAAGAGAAACATCATCCTGCGATCGAACCCGAGCATTTATTTTTTACATTACTCGATGACCCTACAGGCCTCCTACCAGATATATTAGAACAGAAAAAGGTTTCTTCTTCATCAATAAAAGAAGGACTGGAAGGATTACTACATAAATTACCCGAAGTTTCAGGTGGGAATGGGGATACAGAAACAAATATATCGATTAGCTACCAAACGAATTCTATCATTCAATCAGGGCAAAACCTACAGAAAGAATGGGGAGATCACTATTTATCCATTGAGCATATATTCCTAAGTCTTTTCTCTATAAAAAGTGCAGCTACGGAAGTATTTTTGAAGGCAGGATTAACAAGAGAAACATTACTAGAAACCATTCAAGAAATAAGGGGGAATCACAAAGTGACAACGCAAAACCCAGAGAATCAGTATCAAGCCTTAAAAAAATACGGTAGAGACTTAGTGGAAGAAGTGAAAGAGGGACGAATAGACCCAGTAGTAGGACGAGATCAAGAAATACGAAATGTCGTCCGAATCTTATCTCGTAAAACCAAAAATAATCCTGTCTTAATAGGTGAACCAGGGGTTGGTAAAACAGCCATTGTGGAAGGATTAGCTTGGAGAATTGTAAAGAAGGATGTCCCAGAAGGATTAAAAGATAAAACCATTTTTTCTTTAGATATGAGTTCTCTTATTGCAGGAGCTAAATTTAGAGGAGAGTTTGAGGAAAGATTAAAAGCAGTACTTCATGAAATTAAAAAGAGTAATGGTCAAATTCTACTTTTTATAGATGAGATTCACACAATTGTTGGAGCCGGTAAGACCGAGGGTGCCATGGATGCAGGGAACATGTTGAAACCAATGTTGGCGAGAGGTGAATTACACTGTGTAGGTGCTACTACCTTGGATGAGTATCGAAAGTATATTGAAAAGGATCCAGCCCTGGAAAGAAGATTTCAACAGGTTCTAGTCCAAGAACCTGATGTAGAGGATACTATTTCGATTTTACGTGGACTGAAAGAAAGGTATGAGGTTCATCATGGAGTAAAAATTCATGATAGAGCACTTGTATCAGCTGCCAGTCTATCCAACCGCTACATCACAGACCGCTTTTTACCAGACAAAGCCATTGACCTAGTAGATGAGGCATGCGCAATGATTCGCACGGAAATTGACTCGATGCCATCGGAGCTAGATGAGGTAACAAGAAGAGTCATGCAGTTAGAAATAGAGGAGGCAGCTCTTCGAAAAGAGAAGGATGACATAAGTAAAAAAAGACTACAGGAATTAACGGAAGAACTTGAAGAATATAAATTAAAAGCTGCACAAATGAAACATAAATGGGAAGAAGAGAAGGGGCAATTACAACATATTCGCAATAAACGTAAACAATTAGAAAGCCTGCGACGCGAGCTAGAAGAAGCTGAAGACCGCTACGACTTAAATCGAGCAGCTGAATTAAGACATGGAAAAATACCTCAACTGGAAAAGGAACTTGCCCAGATGGAGAGCGAGCAAGCTGCAGGGAGCGGAGACAAGAAGCTATTGCGCGAGGAAGTGACGGAGGAAGAAATCGCTCAAATAATCTCAAGATGGACTGGAATCCCCATCACAAAGCTAGTAGAGGGGGAAAGAGAGAAACTCTTGAAGCTGGAAGATTCCATTAAGAAAAGGGTTGTTGGACAGGACCATGCCATTGAGTTAGTGGCCAATGCAATTTTACGATCAAGGTCCGGTTTAAAAGACCCGAAAAGACCGATTGGTTCATTCTTATTCCTTGGTCCAACAGGTGTCGGAAAGACAGAACTTGCGAAGGCTTTAGCTGAGAATTTATTTGATAGTGAAGAACATATGATTCGGTTAGATATGAGTGAATATATGGAAAAGCACGCTGTTTCCAGATTAGTTGGGGCACCGCCTGGATATGTAGGGTACGAAGAAGGGGGACAACTAACAGAATCCTTAAGAAGACAACCCTATTCTGTCATCTTACTAGATGAAGTGGAAAAAGCGCATCCAGAAGTATTTAATATTCTCTTACAGTTATTAGATGATGGGAGAATTACGGATTCACAAGGAAGAACAGCCGATGGAAGAAATGCCATTATCATCATGACATCCAATATTGGCTCTGAGTTGATGCAAGATCAAGAAGAAGGTGTTATTCCAGACCGTGATTTATTAACTGTTCTGCAATCTTTCTTTAGGCCAGAGTTCTTAAACCGGGTGGATGAAATTATTCAATTCCATTCACTAGATGAAGAAGTACTGAAACAAATCGTAGATAAATTTGTATTTGAACTGGAGTCTCGATTAACGGACCAAGAAATACAGCTTGAATTAACAGAGGATGCTAAAGCATTTATTGCGCGAAACGGATGGGATCCAAAGTTTGGTGCAAGACCATTGAAGCGGTTTATTCAAAGGGAACTCGAGAATAGACTGGCCAAAGAAATTATTGCGGGGAACTTGCATGATGGTGATCGGGCTGTTGTATCTGTAGATGGTGAGCAGTTGCTAGTTGAGAAGAGATAAAAACGAAAAAACCACCGACAAACAGTCGGTGGTTTTTAAATTATTTTAGTGTAATGGGTCTTCTTTTTCCCCTTCTGGCATAAGAGAAGAGATAAGAATAATAAACACTGAGAAAATGGCACCTAGAATTAGACCTAGTTCCAATTCAAAGTGTCCTCCAGTCATGGAAGGGATTACATAAGCGATCATAAGTCCGATAAGGAAAGACCAAATCACTGTCCAAATAATATGCATATTCTGTCACCTACTTTTCGTCCTATTCCTTCTAATATGTTACCACAACCAATCCTCAGTATAAAAGCAATTTATAAAAAATTCGTGAACGAAATTTCATTTTTAGAACTCCTGGATTATAGGCTTATTCCTCTTACCTTTTTACTGCTTACGCATAGTTATGGTAAGAGTAGAGCTTTTGTATTAGCATTGTTTGAATCATTAAACTTACAGTCTAGCTTCAGCGTCTGCTCCCTTGGTTTTTTTACTGAAAAACCATCCTTTGTTGGGGATCAAAAGGCGCTTACGCATTTCAAAAAAGGAGTCATCACCTATGAAACAGCGATTTTTTCAACTAGATACGGAATGGAATGTGATTCACTATCCAGAAAAACCGAATGGGTTCGGGGTTTTAGTAATAGGTGGAGCTGGACATTTTGTTGAAGAGAAGAATAGTTTTTGGCTTCAACATGTGGGGAGAAACATATGGCTTCAGGACTTGAAGGAAGCGGGATACACCGTTTTCTGCTCCAATCTTTACGGGAACCATTGGGGTAGTGAAGAAGCAATATCGCTAGTTGATAGTTTGTACCACTATGTTTTAAGGCATGAGATATTAAATCAAAAAATCCATATTTTTGCCGAAGGGATGGGTGCGTTAATCATACCTTCTTTAGTTCAAATTCTTCAAGGAAAGATTCGTTCCATTAATATAGTGGATCCTTATTTATCCATTCAAGAAAAAATGGATGAAGAAAAACATCATCTCTTTTTTTACAAGAAATTTATGAATGAGCTAGAAAATTCGAACCCAGATTACAAGAATCAGATCCATTTTAATTCATCGGCTGACCAGTGGCTATTTAAAGAGCCACTTTCGATATTTTATGTAATGGAAGGGAATCGTCTTTCCTTAAAAAATGAATCCATTGAGAAGATTGTAAAAAAGCGAAAGCAAATACTAGCCCCAACTCAAATTCGTTATATTTTACCTGAAAGACGGACCCATATATCTAAACTAGTCATTCGAAATTTGATGGAAAATGAAGAATTATAACCCTCTCCTAAAGGAAAACAGGTGCTTCCTTAACATATAACGATATGTAGGGTCATAGACTGTTACCATTAGGGAGGGGCTTTAAATGGACAAGATATATATATACGGTGTTTATGATTTTGTTAGTTTTGAGTTCTGTCAACAATTGTTACATGAAGGATATGAAGTAGCTGGAGTTCGTTATCCATTTGCTTTTCAAGACACGGAAAAGTCTTTATTAGTTGGTAGAAATGCTAATTTTACGGAATTACAAAGCGTCGATGGTTTATCTAATCAGGAACAACAAGGAAGCTCCATATTCATAATATCTCACTACGATCACCAATATATAAATGAAGCTGAATATATGAAAATAAAAAAACATTTAGAGGAAACGGTGAACAAATTAAAAATTGATCGGACTCTAGTGATGGTTCCGAGAGAATTGACTTCAACTGAAGTTAGGGAAGAACCATACATGAATTTGGTAAAAGAGTGTCAGAAGATTCTTCCGAAACCTCAATATGTAGGGCTTCCTCCTCTTTATGGATTAGGTCAGCCCGAGAATGATATTTTATATCGAGTTGCAAATCAAAGAAAAAATGAGGAGACTAAAATCCCAAATAGTAGTCTTGAAGATGCATTACCATTGTCTGAAACGGTAAGCTTTTTAATAAATCAGTTGGAAAATCATAATCAAGACATTGTGCTAAACAGTGATGTGGAGCTCCATTATAAAAAATGCATTGAATCATTAGTAGGGGAAAAGTGGGATTGGGCAGGATCTTTACCGAGCTTTAATGGGTTTGATTTTTCAACTTATCAAAATTTAGAGGTAGTTTGTGGTGAGAGTACTGACGAATTATTAAAGGTTTGGTCAGGGTCTATCAAAGGTCCCCAATCAAAAAATACTTTTCAATTTTAAAGGACAAAGGTAGAATTAACTATTATTATAATTGATAATTAATATATTTGTCCGATAATAGAATTAGGACTCAAGTAGCAGGGTAAAGGAGTGCAAGACATGATGAGGCCAATGGGAGTCATTTTCCTCTGTCTACTTTTATTAACAAGCTGTCACTCCTCTAGTCATACTGATCAGCTTAAAAAAGCAGGACTATTAGTACCTGAAACGGTGAACGATCAGGTATGGGGAACAAAAGGCTATAAAGGAATGCTTCAAATTCAATCACAGTTAAAAGTAGATGTCTTTTATAAAGAAAGTATGGATTCACTTGCTGCAGTTGAGCGAGCCGTTCATGAATTCAAACAAAAAGGAACCAACCTTGTTTTTGGACATGGAAATGAGTATGCCCATTATTTTAATGAGCTTTCTGCCGACTATCCAGACATCCATTTTGTATCATTTAATGGTAGTGCCGTTAATGAAAATACAACTACTTTAAACTTCCAAAGCTTTGCGATGGGATTCTTTGGTGGAATGGTTGCTGGTTTTATGACCAAAACCAATGAAATTGGAATTATTGCTGCTTATGACTGGCAACCAGAAATTGAAGGTTTTATAGAAGGGGTTGCCTATGAGAATCCAGATGCAACCGTTACAGTTGAGTATACCCACCATTGGGATGACCCACAAAAAGCTTTACATTTATTGGATGAATTACTGGTGAAAAATGTGGATATTGTATATCCTGCTGGGGATGGCTTTAATGTACCAGTTATTGAAAAACTAAAGGAAAATGGACTATTTGCTATCGGGTTTGTATCTGACCAATCTGATTTAGGGGAATTTACAGTTCTAACGAGTACCGTCCAACATGTTGATAAACTTTATGAGTTGGTTGCGAAAAAGTTTAATGAGGGTACGTTACAATCGGGAGACCTATATTTTGATTTCCAAGACGGAGTCATCTCGATGGGTGCCTTTAGTCCATTAGTGGACCAGACCTATATTGACCAATTAAATGAACATATTAAGCATTATAAAGAAACAGGAGAGCTACCTTCGAGGGAAGAGTAGCTCTCTTTTCTTATTATGAAAAAGCCCCCCCTGCCGGCTCGTCTTGGGCTGGTCAAGGAGCTACGCTCTTCCTATTTTCACTCAATCTTAGATAATAATTTCTCAATAAATGGTGTCGCCCTTTTTAGTAGTGGTTTGAAAGTAGAAAGAGATGTCATTAACCGATCAATTTGCTCCATTAGTTCAAGGTATGGAATCTCTGAAGTTGACCCATAATCAGATGTATCAGTGCCTATTTCAAACTCTTCTACATCTACTTCTTCTTCATCTGATTTCGTCTCTGCGCTTCCTCTTCTTGTCCGATCCCCAAACATAAAGCGGCTAAATCTATCATCCATCTGCTGGAAGCTGTTATCACTCATTAAATCACCCCCTTAGGATGTTCTTTCCATTTAATGTATGTAAACAGGCTGCAAGACGTTTGGACAGTTAGACTACAATAGGAAAGATGATACCTTTTCCTGAAAAAATAAATGAGTTGCCAAACCTTTCTTTTTTTTATAAAATTAGTACCAAGTCATAATATTAACCTATAAATTTTGATGGTTCAGAGATATATTATTTATGAAGATAGGGGATGATTCCTTGAAAGCAGGCGTAATTGGAGTAGGCCATTATGTACCAGAACAAGTGGTCACAAATTTTGATCTAGAAAAAAGAATGGATACATCAGATGAATGGATCCGTACTCGAACAGGAATTGAAGAAAGAAGAATTGCACCAGACCATATTGATACTTCTGATATGGGGTTAGAAGCAGCCAAAAAAGCAATGTCCGATGCAGGTATTTCGGGTGAAGACCTTGACTTGATACTAGTTGCAACTGTAACTCCTGATCAACCATTTCCGTCTGTAGCATGTATGCTCCAAGAAAAATTAGGAGCTAAAAAAGCAGCAGCAATGGACTTAAGTGCTGCTTGTGCAGGGTTTATGTATGGAGTGATTACCGCTTCCCAATTTATTGAAACAGGTGCTTATCAAAATATATTAGTTGTTGGTGTTGAAAAGTTGTCTAAAATTGTAGACTGGGAAGACCGAAACACCGCAGTCTTGTTTGGAGACGGAGCGGGTGCTGTTGTAATGGGTCCTGTATCGGAAGGCAAAGGTGTTTTGTCGTTTGAGTTAGGGGCTGATGGAACCGGTGGTCAGTATCTATACCAAGATAAATTTGTTGTCATGAACGGAAGAGAAGTGTTTAAGTTCGCTGTTCGTCAAATGGGCGAATCTAGTGTAAATGTCATTGAAAAAGCAGGTCTTAATAAAGATGATGTAGACTTCTTAATTCCTCATCAAGCGAATATGAGAATTATGGAATCAGCTAGGGAAAGACTAGGATTACCAATAGAAAAAATGTCAACAACGGTTAAGTCATATGGAAACACGTCTTCAGCGTCCATCCCTATTTCAATTTCTGAGGCAGTTGAAAAAGGACAAATTAAAGATGGAGATGTCGTAGTAATGGTAGGATTTGGTGGTGGCCTTACTTGGGGCGCAATCGCCGTCCGATGGGGAAAATAATTGAATTTATGGGAACAAGCAAAAAAATGAACAAAGGAGTAGCTAATATGACAAAGAAGAGAGTTGTTATCACAGGAGTCGGTGCAGTCACTCCATTGGGTAATGATGTTCCGACTACATGGAATGCTATTGTAGAGGGGAAATCGGGCATCGGACCTTTAACAAGAGTGAATGCAGAAGACTTTCCAGCGAAAGTAGCCGCAGAAATAAAGGATTTTGATCCAGAAAAGTATATGCATCGTAAGGAAGTACGCAAAATGGATAAGTTTGCACAATATGCATTAGCTGCATCCTTAATGGCCGTTGAGGATTCTGGATTGAAGATTACAGATGAAAATGCAACGCGTGTAGGTGTATGGATAGGCTCTGGAATTGGTGGAATGGAAACATTTGAAAACCAATTTGAAACATTACTGAACCGTGGGCCACGCCGAGTAAGTCCATTTATGATACCGATGATGATCCCAGATATGGCTTCTGGGCAGGTTTCTATTTTCTTAGGAGCGAAAGGCATTAACTCTTGTACGGTTACCGCATGTGCTTCAGGTACTAACTCTATCGGCGATGCATTTAAAGCGATTCAACGTGGAGATGCTGACGCGATGGTTACAGGAGGAGCAGAAGCGCCAATTACTCGAATGGCCGTTGCTGGATTCTGTGCGAATACAGCACTTTCAACGAACCCAGACCCGAACTCAGCAAGCCGTCCATTTGATCAAAATCGTGATGGATTTGTTATTGGTGAAGGTGCAGGGATTGTAGTGTTAGAAGAGCTAGAGCACGCATTAAGACGTGGAGCAACGATTTATGCTGAGGTAGTTGGATATGGAGCAACAGGAGATGCTCACCATATTACGGCTCCAGCACCTGAGGGTGAAGGAGGAGCTCGCGCCATGAAGATTGCTCTTGAAGATGGCGGACTATCACCAGAAGATGTTGGATACGTCAACGCTCATGGTACTAGTACAGACTATAATGATAAATTTGAAACAATGGCGATTAAAGAAGTATTTGGTGAACACGCCTATAAATTGGCAGTTAGTTCGACGAAATCTATGACTGGCCATCTATTAGGCGCAGCTGGTGGTATTGAAGCCATCTTTACAGCATTAGCAATCAAAAATGGAGTATTGCCACCAACAATTAACTATGAAACACCAGATCCTGAATGTGACTTAGATTACGTGCCTAATGAGGCAAGACATACTGAATTAAAGGCTGCCATCAGTAATTCATTAGGTTTTGGTGGTCATAATGCAACACTTGCATTTAGAAAATATGAATAAATGAGAAGAACAGGCCTAGCAAGGTCTGTTTTTTTTTAGGAATTTTAGTTATTTTTGTTGGATTTTTTAAATTACGAAAAACTTTTTAGTCGAATTAGGGGAATGCTGGTGTGGAAAGTGTATTTTTACAGCATTATTGAGCGGTACCGTTGAAGGTGAGTCAAAAAGAAGCTATGGTGAGTGCGAAAAAAATGATTTGAGTGCGCAATAAAGGACTTGAGTGCGAAAAATGATTTTTGAGTGCGAAAAATGCCCTTTTGAGTGCAAATACGATTTTATGTGCGAAAACGGATGGATTGAGTGCGACCTTAGACGATGTTCGTGACCCTGTCAAGTGGACACACCAAAATCCGCACACTTATTTAATATTAAGCTGCTTTTTGTTCACGATATTCTACAGGACTCATTTCTAATTTGTTTT